>CAXTDG010000561.1:0-3576 GCA_964242675.1 uncultured Chitinophagaceae bacterium | reverse complement strand
ATCATAGCAGCAAATGGTTTCCTGCTTGTTACGCCCCCGAAACAGCGGCGTTTCCAAAATATATAAGTGGCCTTTTTTTACTAGTTCAGGGAAAAATTGTAGGAAAAAAGTCATCATCAACAGGCGAATATGCATACCATCCACATCTGCATCAGTAGCCATAATTACCCGATTGTAGCGCAGGCCATCCAATCCGTCTTCAATATTTAAGGCATGTTGCAGCAGGTTGAATTCTTCATTTTCGTACACTACTTTCTTGGTCAGGCCAAAGCAGTTGAGCGGCTTACCACGCAAACTAAAAACAGCCTGGGTATCCACGTTTCGACTCTTGGTGATGCTTCCACTGGCGCTATCGCCTTCGGTAATGAAGATGGTGCTTTCCAGTTGCTTAGCCATATATTCATCCCGGCCCTTTGCTGGTGGCTCAGCCCCAAAATGCACATGGCAATCCCGAAGTTTTTTGTTGTGCAGGTTGGCTTTTTTGGCCCGTTCATTCGCCAGCTTTTTAATGCCTTGCAACTCCTTCCTTTCCCTTTCGCTTTGCTCGATGCGTTTCTTTAGTTCATCGGCTATCTTCTGATTTTTGTGTAGAAAATTGTCCAACTCCCGGCTTAGGAATTCCTGCATGAAATTTTTCATGCTGGGGCCGTTTTCATACACAACGGTGCTACCCAGTTTCGTTTTGGTCTGGCTTTCAAAAACCGGCTCCTGTACCCGTACGCTCACCGCAGCTACGATGCTCTGCCGAACATCGGCTGCATCGTAATCCTTCTTGAAAAAGTCACGGATGGTTTTTACATATGCCTCTCTGAATGCCTGTTGGTGGGTGCCCCCTTGCGTAGTGAACTGACCATTTACAAAGGAATAAATGTCCTCACCATAATCATTATTGTGGCTTAACGCTATTTCAATATCCTCACCTTTCAAGTGAATAATAGGATAACGTAGTTCATCAGCATTGGCTTTGCGGGTTAGCAGGTCGTGCAGGCCATTTTTACTAACGTACTTTTTACCATTGTACATTACTGCCAGGCCTGCATTCAGGTAGCAGTAGTTCCAAAACTGGTTTTCGAGGTATTCTCCAACGAAATGGTAGTTCTTAAAATGCGTTTCGTCTGGCAAAAAAGTAACTTCTGTGCCGTTGCCTTCTGTTGTTTTTTCTTCCCGGCTTTCCTTTTTTAGAATTCCTTTTTCGAATTCAGCCATCTTCATCTTGCCTTCCCGAAAGCTGGTTACCTTGAAATAGCTACTCAAAGCATTTACTGCCTTGGTACCTACCCCGTTCAACCCAACCGACTTCTGAAACACCTTGCTATCGTATTTGGCACCCGTATTTATCTTACTTACCACATCTACCACTTTACCCAACGGTATACCACGGCCATAGTCCCGAATGGTTACAACACCTTTATCAATTGTTACCTCCACGCTTTTGCCGTGGCCCATTGTATGTTCATCTATACAGTTGTCCATTACCTCTTTCAATAGCACATATATACCATCATCGGGGCTACTGCCATCACCTAATTTACCAATGTACATGCCTGGCCGCAGGCGAATGTGTTCCTGCCAGTCGAGGGTTCTGATGCTGTCTTCTGTATAAGCGTTTACTGTTGTTAATACTTCTGCCATTTACTATAATAAGGTTATTACTTAGCTGTAAAAATAAGGAAATTAGACATTTTATGCTAAAATAAATAGCTAAATTGATTTCAATTTCCGGGTGCAAACTAAAACTCTTTCGGTTTGTGGCATAGTTTTTACCCACTGTGTTACTCACAACAAAATTTTTCAAACCATGAAAATGAAAACCCTGTTTGCAGTATTTGTAACTGCTATCCTGTTTGCACTTATGTCGTGCAAAACCAGCCCGAAAGATATACTGGCGAAAAAATGGAAACCGACTGATGTAAGTGGACCAATGATTTCCGCAGACATGAAAAGTAAAATTTTGGCAGGAGATAATTCAATGGAATTTATGAAAGATGGTAAGTATTCCAATATTACGGACGGGAAGGCTGATGATAAAGGAACTTACACTTTATCAGAAGATGGTAAAACTATCACGTTGAATTCTGAAAAAGCAGGTGCACAGGCAATTAGTGTAAAAGAATTAACCAAAGACAGAATGGTTGGAGAAATGATGGGTACTAGCATAACCTTTGTTCCTTATAATAAATAAAACTTACAACTATGAGCATTTTTGATAAAGCTAAAGATGTAATTACCGAAGCAAAAGAAAAAATACAGGAAGCTACAACACCAGCAACATCAGCTACTACGCCGGTAACTGAATTTACCAAGCTGAAGGTAAACACTGTAAGCAGCAACCTGAACATACGAAACGAACCTTCGATGAATGGTACTGTGGTTGGAAAAGCTGCCCACCTTGAAACAGTTACACTTATAAGTAAAGAAAATTCCGAATGGGGGAAAATTCGGACAGATGATGGTGAAGAAGGGTATGCATCAGCTGAATACCTGACAGCAATTTAGCCATAAAAATATATTAGTTTAAAGGATGTCTTCAACAGGCATCCTTTTTCATTTAATTAAATTGGTCGATGGTTATTAGTGATATTATTTGATTATTATACTCTTTTGTATTTTCTCACCTCAAGCATTTATGAGCCATGGTAAGTTTTAGGGGTGCTTTTGCAAAAAGCGGTTTTATTTTGGCCCAACATCATCACAACAGAATTACAGATGCTAAATGACAGACAAATAAGATTATTGCGAAAATGGTTGCCTAACGGTGCCTTATTCGACCTGATTATGTTTAGCCTTTTTGCAGGCCTAATGCCGTTTGTACAGCCGCTGCTTAATAAAGAGATTGTTTACACCGCCAACAATGAAAAATACCTTAGTTGGAAAATAGGTGTCATTTTTTTATGTGCTGTAGTGGCTCAGATTATTGGGTTCTGGTTAAAACGGCAGCGGATAGCACAAGGGTACAATCACCAATCAAAAAGAGCAGATCATTCTTACCCATTAATAGGAAGTGTTTTTATAGTGCTTATGCACGTAATTATTTTTGGGGTGTGGTTAGTAAATGATGGTATAAACTATATCAATAATCAGGGTTCTTGGTGGTTAATTACCATAAAAGTGATAGGTATTTTGTTACCAACCATTACAGGGTTAATCGTAGCATCTTATGCAACCAGCCATAAGGAAATTGACAAGCTTGGTGCACTAAATACTACCGAAGATTTAATTGGAACTATCCTGCTTTCCTTATCTAGTTTTGTGGCAGTAGCTTCACTGTGGTCTTTACTGTTAGGCAGCATCAGCCTCAACCTGCATGATGGCAAAACGATGTTGAATATCTTATTGACCTTTCTGTATTTCTTAGCATTTTTACTGCTATACTTACCTACCCGCTGGGCTTTTTTAATGATGGACTATAAGCATGGCTACACCTGGTTGCGTACGGCTATAGTGTTTCTTCCTTTTTTGAAAGGGCTTTGGCTGGGCTAGCAATATTTTAAATTCCTGCACATAGGTTAACTTCTTTTATCCCAGATCTCGAAGGTATAATCGAAGCTATTTTTCTCGTCTTTCTGCAACTCTTTC
>CAXTDG010000560.1:0-3577 GCA_964242675.1 uncultured Chitinophagaceae bacterium | reverse complement strand
CAAAACATCCTGCCCAAAAAATTTGGACTTGTATTTAAAATGCAACAACCCTAATAGCGTAGGAGCCACGTCAATTTGAGAGGTGAGTCCGCTAAAAACCTGCGGCGGCAAAAGCTTAGGTGCATATATCATCAAGGGAATATGGTAGCCTGTAACGGGGAGTTTCACCTTGCCTGCACTGCTGGCGCAATGGTCGGCCACAATTACAAAAATGGTATTGGCAAACCAGGGTTTGACACTTGCTTCTTTCAGAAATTGATGAATGGCCCAATCGGTATACTTTACGCCACCTTCTCTTGATTGCGAAGCAGATGGGATATCAATTCTACCATCCGGATAGGTGAAGGGCCGGTGATTGGAAACCGTCATAATATGGCTGAAGAAAGGTTTTTTTAAAGCGGCATTGCTATCCAGTTGGTGCAATGCCATGGTAAACAAATCTTCATCTGCCACACCCCAGATATTTTCATAATGCACATCTTTAGGGTTGATGGCAAAACGATCAATAACATCGTAACCATTACCACTAAAAAAAGCTTTCATATTGTCGAAATAACTATCCCCACCATAGATGTACTGTGTAGTATATCCTTTTGTTTTAAACACACTTCCCAAGGAGAATAAACCACCATTATCAGGTCGTTTTACAATGCTTTGCCCCGGTGTTGGCGGAATGCTAAGCGTAAGTGCCTCCAGCCCACGAACGGTACGGGTTCCGGCAGCATAGCAATTAGTAAAAAACAAACTTTCTTTTGCCAGTGAATCCAGATAAGGGGTAATGTTTTGTGTGTTGCCAAAAGCCTGCATAAAGCTGGCACTATAGCTCTCAATGCTGATCAATACAACATTTCGTTTTTGTTCTTCCTGAGGGTAAGAAATTGCTCGTTCAATATCGTACACATTATTGCTGTTATAAGTTGCATTGGCTGTTTGCAATTCTTTTCGTAGGGTAGCAAATGCTTCGGCATCCGGCAGCGTTTGGTAGAACTTATAGAAGTTCAGTTCATTTTGCTGATAAGCAATAGCAAATTGAAATAGCCCATTGCCCGCCAACTCATTGGCATATTCATTACTACTAAAGTGTCGCCATTTTTCAGGAATAAAAAGAGCCGTAAATGCCAGTGCAAAAATGATAATAGCAGTTACAGAACGTACAGAAAACGAAGTGGCAGCCACCACCGAACGATACAGTTTTTTATAGGCTAAAAGTGTAAGCAGAATAGCTGCCACAACAATAGCAGTAAGGATAAGATAGATATGATACGACTGTACAATATTGCCAATAACTTCATTGGTGTAAATGAGGTAATCAACCGCAATGAAATTGTAGCGGGCTGAAAACTCCTGCCAGAAAAACCATTCGCTCACAGCATTTAGCAGCAGTAACAAAATGATGACTGTAAAAAAGAAATACAACATGCCCCGCCGCCATGCAATGCGAAAACGATATGGTAAAAATGCCAGTGCCAGGTAGATAACAAATCGTAGTACCAGATACAGTACAATTGCCTGGTGTACTTGCCGGTTGTAATCTTTAGGGATAATATTTGTAAACAGCAGCAAGCAAATAATTAGCGTAAAAGCTGCTGCTACCCATGGAATTATTCGCTTCCGGTAAATGAGATTATTTTGGAACCAGAGATACACCACCAGCAATAATGACGAGGCTGCAGCAACAGCCACATCGTACAAAAGGCCAATGCCAAACAAACTGCCTCCCTGCCACACATTTATACCGGTATGGCTACTTATTAATAAAGCCAGCCGGGTAGTAAACGATATTGCAACCGATAAAAAGATAATTAACCAAACAGGTGTATATCGGGTGTTTAAAACCTTCATCGTAACAAGTTGTCAGTTTAGTGAGAACACGAAACTAAGCGCTGATTCTGGAGAAAATCTGAATTAAAAGGAAATGGAAAAACAGTGCAGGCCGTTTTCAAACCGGTAATGGATAGAAAAGCCTGAATCAGCGCAAATTTGCTGTACGATTGACAGGCCTAAACCAGTACTGTTTTCTGCTTTAGCAGGGTTATAGAAACGAGCAAATAGCCGACTCTCATCCAATGCGTATTCTGCACCCGTATTGCCAATCATCAAATGTTTGTCCCGTAACGAAATGTTGATGGCACCACCTCTCCTATTATGCTTTATGGCATTGCTTAGCAAGTTGCTTATCAGCAGCCCGGTCAGGTCGGCATTCATCAGCAATTGTTTGTTATTTAAGGTTGGGTTTACCGTAATTTCTTTATCTAAAATTATTCCTTCAAATGCACTTAGTTTTTCTTTTATTACTGCTTTCATCTCCACCGTTTCTTTTTCTGCAAACTGGTGGTTCTGAATTTTAGCCAGCAGGAGAAGCGAACGGTTAATCCTTCCGAGAAGTTTTGAAGCATCGGCTGCCTGTTGCACGGCATGGCTTTGGGTTTTACTTAATGGCTCTTGTATTACTAATTCTAATTTACTGCGAATAATAGCCAGTGGTGTTTGCAATTCATGCGATGCATTTTCCGTAAACTCCTTTAGCAGAATATAATCCTGCGCTGCTTTTTGCGTGGTTTGCGCCAGCGTAGTATTCATCAGTTCAAATTCATCAATATTGCTGGAGGCTAGCTGTAGTGCTGCCGCATTACTTATCCTGAATTTTTGCATAGCCGATAATGTTCCGTAAAAAGGTTTCCAAAGCTGCCGCAGCACCAATCGGTTTACTAAAAAGGAAGCTATTAGTATCAGTAAAATAGTTGCCAGGGCAATGGTGGCAACAGAGCGGGTAAGGTGGTCGGTTCCTTCCAGCGATTTGCTTACTACAATATTGCGCCAGCCATCAGGCAGCTGCAGGCTGAACAAAATTTCCCGGACATCTTCTTCATTTAAATGGTTCGAGATGGTTTTGAAATGGTTCCCTTTTACCGGTTGTTGACCTGCTAAATAAAAAACTTTCTGATCTTCCTGCTGCGTTATATCTGGCAGGCGTTGGTAGCGGTTTGCATAAGCTACAATTTCCGTTTGCTCAATTTCCAGGTCTTCATCCACCTGCTTTACCAGCACCTGCCGCAGAAAAAAATAAAACACCAGGCTGGCCAGTAAAAAAATAAATACGGTAGCCAGTAAGTTGATGCGATTGTATCGGGTAAAAAGTTTCATGCAATTGCGGCTTAGCGTACTCAATATTATAAAGCAAAGGTGCGCCCCAAATTGGTCGAAATACTGAAATGCAGGAATGCCTTCTTCATTTTCCAGTTTTTATCCAAAATCAGTATTCATCTTGCAGCGTAATCATGTCTAATTGGCGTGTGCAGGTAGCTGGGCGGGTTTATATTTGTATTATTTATTCACTTTCAAACAATGGCGCAGCCAGCCAGCGGCGATGGTAAAATTGTGGGAAAAGTTATTGATTCGGCCACCAAAGCGCCGGTTGAATATGCAACCATTACGCTTACCGCCACAAGCACCAAAAAAGTAGTAGGCGGCACCACGGCCGATAGCACGGGCACCTTTACGATACAAGCCATTGCCGCTGGTAATTACAGCGTTTCCATAGAGTTTATTGGCTATAAACCTCGTACCATTAATAATC
>CAXTDG010000559.1:0-3583 GCA_964242675.1 uncultured Chitinophagaceae bacterium | reverse complement strand
GTACATATCCTCCGAAATTATAAAAAGAGAAGGCGGCAGGATATGGGTAAACAGTCAGGAAGGCAAGGGATCAACATTTTGTTTTGCCATACCAGATAAACAATAATTGGATATTAACCGCTAATTGTTGTCGAAAATTTAATGATTGTGGCATATTGGGTTAATTTTTGAGGGGTAATTGCTTATAGAAGTAAGTTTTGTAAAATGAGTGATAAGAATAAAAAAATAATGGTGGCGGATGACGACCCTGGAATTGTGGATGCTATCTGTATGATGCTTGATTTTGAAGGATACGAGGTTTCCAGCACCGTGAACGGCGCTACTGTTGTAGATATGAAAGATGAATTTCCTGATTTATTGGTTTTAGATATATGGATGAGTGGACAGGACGGTCGTGAAATTTGCCGTCATTTGAAAAAAGATGGTAGTACGAAAAATATTCCTGTATTAATGATTTCGGCTAGTAAAGATATTCAGCAATCAGCACTAGACTCTGGTGCCGATGATTTTCTGGCAAAGCCATTTGAAATGGATGACTTACTTCAAAAAATTGATACCTTACTGCATTTAAATAACTAAGCGTTTTTCTTTATAGCAAAGCCGGATACTGCCTTCAACTGAAAGTAAGTCCGGCTTTCTATTGAAATCTTCTTTTCTCTTTAAAAAAATGCTGCATCAGGCTTAGGCATTCATCCTGTAGTACACCGCTTACTAAAGCTGTTTTTGGATGAAATGGATTTTGAGTCTTATAAATAGCCGAATAACCGTGTTTAGGATCGGCTGCGCCAAAAACGATTTTACCGATTTTACTCCAGTACAAAGCACCAGCACACATGTGGCAAGGCTCAACCGTTACGTACAGTGTAGCCTGCGGTACATATTTAGCCCCCATAAAGCTGAAGGCTGCTGTTAAGGCAATCATTTCAGCATGGGCTGTAGCATCATTCAGCATTTCTACCTGGTTGTAGCCCCGCCCAATTATTTTATTTTGCTGCACTACTACTGCACCAATAGGCACTTCCTCCGCCTCGTAAGCCAGTTCGGCTTGCTGCAACGCTATCCGCATAAAATACTCGTCATCGTAAGGAAGCATACGCTATTAATAAATTGAAGTACGATTAATCTTGCTGCTTAATGAAAGTTTTTGCCATTGCCATTAGTTGCGGAAAGAACACCTCATAACATTGTTGCAAAGGCTGGTAATGATCCTGTAAAATCTGGAAGGCGGTAGCAGAATCGGTGAGGTAAGCACTCCGGCGAACCAGGCCGCCTAGGCTTTGCCGAATCCCTTCCAACCTTACATAATTGAGTAACCAATTATGCTGCTGCATATGCGGCAACATTTGCTGAAAACGCTCTGGCAAAGCAGTAAAGTTTTCATTCAGGGTTTTATAAGTAGCGGCTGCAAATTGTGCCAGGCCATTTTCATCAGCAAAAATGGAAATGTCTTTTGCCAGAAAATGATCGAACACAACATCTACAAAAGCACCGGCATACAAGCGGTAAGCAGGTCGAAAAAATTCTTTGGCTTGCTTCGTAGCTTCATGGGTATCCGTAAATTCATCGATAGCCCGATGCAGGCGAATGCCTTTGAAGATGGGCTGCGGATAATCGTATTGCTTTTTCCCTTTTACAAAATCAGAAATCATGTTGCCCACAACCAGCCCCGGCTGCTGAAAAGAAAGATATGCATGGGCCAGGTAATTCAAGATTGCTATTTGATGGATGATTCTGATTGGTTGAAATGGATTACGTAACTGGATTTATGAGTGCTTCTGTGTTTGCACCAGTTTTATCCAGCTACCTATAATGCTAAGTGCATCAGGAGAAAATGTTTCTTCAATTAAAGCGTACTCTGCGTAATCACCAGTGTTACAGTGCTGAAACAGGTGATTAAGGTTGGGCAAAATCTGAACAGTCACTTTAGAATTCCCACCTTTCTGAATAGCATTCTTAATAGCAGTAGTATTTTGTACAGCATCTACCTGCATATCCTTTGCACCATTCAATGCCAGCACCGGGCATTTTACTTTTTGCCAGTACGGTGCAGGGTCGGCGTGCAGAAAATAACGGGTCCAGGCATTTGCCAAAGCCATTTTTGTTTGCAAAGCATACTGATCACTGGTGGCAGCTTTTAAATTCAATTCCGTAAGTATGCTGTCGGGTTGTGCTTTTTTCCAGGCATTAAACTCCGCCACTGTTATAGCTATTGCAAGTGAGTCGTTATCATAGTAGCGATCTATAGTTGCATAATTCTGCCTGGTCAACTCGTACACAGCATCAAAAGCGGCCGGGCTTATTTTTCCTTTTAGCGCATTGGTAGACTGCGGCAACATAATCACTGACCCCGATACCCCTGTACCGCCCAACGAAACGGTATAAGCAAAGTGCGGCCATTGATTATAAGCCATAGCTGCCAACATGCCCCCTTCGCTGTGGCCCATCAGGCCAATTCTTGTATTGTCAATATTGGGCTGGCTTTTCAACCAGGCCAGGCTGGTAAGTACATCTTTAGCAAAATCTGCAGAAGTAGCTTTTAGCACATCGCCTTTACTCTTTCCTTTCTGCCGATCATCTACCCGTAGTACTGCAATGCCCTGCCGGGTAAGATAGTCGGCCAGCACCGCAAAAGAGCGATGCCCGAAAATTGTCTCATCTCTGTCTTCCAGTCCACTCCCGGTAATCAGGATTACCGCAGGAACTTTCTTTTCTCCTTTTGGTCGGGTAAGCGTTGCTCCAAGATGAACCGTTTTATCTGCGTTATCATATTCTACAGAATCAGCCTCGTATGTATACGGTGGATTGGGCGTTTGTGGCCGCAATAATGGTTTAATAAGGTGGAGCAAGGCCTGGCCATTTTGCTTCCAGACTGCATCTGCCAGTTGTCCATTGCTTTTTAAAACAGTTGAAAAAGTAGCGATTGGCTGTTGCAGGTAAACGTCAAGTGTATCGCCCCGCCATCTTACATTTCTGGCGGTGGCACCTACAATTTTAGCCAAAGGCAAATCGTAACGGCAAGTGTAACTAGTACTTTTTTTCTGAAAATTTAGCACCAGGATATTGGAGGTATCAGCAGTATAAGCAATGTAACTACCCCCTATTTCCTTTTGAGCGATAGCCCCATAGGTAGCCAGCACACCACAGAATAGCAGTATTGCTAGTCGTAAGTTTACGCTCATACATGTTTTGGTTAAATGGTAATTTTTTCTTCGGCTGGCTGTAGTGCCTGCCATAGCACGTCTTTCAAGGTATTCAGTCCTTTTTGGGTAACAGACGAAAAGAAAACCAACGGATATTCCGCTGGCAATTCGGAACGAATGGCTGCCTGTAATTCATCGTCCAGCATATCGTTCTTGCTAATGCCAATGACGAAATTTTTCTGTAGCATTTCCGGGTTATACTCCCGCAGTTCATTTACCAGAATATCAAATTCCTTCCGATGATTTTGACTGTCGGCGGGAATAACAAACAGCAAAACAGCATTACGTTCAATGTGTCGCAAAAAGCGGTGCCCAAGCCCTTTTCCTTCTGCCGCACCTTCAATAATACCTGGCAAATCTGCAATGCAAAACGACTTGTTGCC
>CAXTDG010000558.1:0-3586 GCA_964242675.1 uncultured Chitinophagaceae bacterium | reverse complement strand
GGATCATCATTAACATCTAGATACCCTTTTTTGCATCCACCTAGCAAAATGCCGCCAGATAATGCTATCAAAAAAATTTGCTTATTAAAATATTTCATTAATTTCTTTTTAAAATTCATTAGAACTGAACAGTCACCGAGCCTCCAAACAACCTTGAAGCGGGTGATTGGAAAGAACTACTCAAACCAAATGTATTAGCACCGGTTGCAGAATTGAACTCAGGATCGCCCCATTGATTTGATTTAGGAACAAGTAATAATAGATTCTTACCAATAGCACTAACAGTAATGCCTTTTATTGCTCTGAAATTTCCAAACCATTTTTGAGGAATAGTATACGATATATTAACTTCTCTTAATCTCCAAGCAGCTGCACTGGCAAAATAGTTAGTAGCGATAGAAGTATTTGTTGAACCAGTAGCCCAGAAGCTATAGTTTCCATCTTGTACTTGAATGTTTGTATTAGGTACAAGTTTTCCAGTTCCGTCATCTACTACTGAATTAGGGAAAACAAAACGTTTGCGACCGTATTGAGCGCTGCGTTCTGATATACCAGCAAAATCCATATCTGACCCTATACCTGCGTAAAAATCATGTCCTGTTTTATAATCCCAAGTCATACTAACTGAAAAATTACCAACAGTATAAGAAGGAGTAATTCCTAGAATCCATAATGGCAATGATCTCCCTTTAATAACCTGTTGAGATGCTAGAGATGGTAAACCAGTGGTTCTGGAAACGATAACTTTTCCTGTGGCCGAATCTCTATTATAATCTGTCAATTGAAATGCAAAAGCGGGCATACCTACTACTGCAATATTATTAGCTGTAGGAGAGCTTCCGGCAGTTTGCGTAAAAGTGCCCGTTCCAGTTAAGGTAACAGGTATATTACCTAACGTGCTAACTACTTTATTGTTATTATATGTAGCATTAAAGTTGATGTTAATTCTGCCTTTTCCAACATAAAAAAGTGGAGTAAGGTTTAATTCAGTTTCAATACCATAGTTATTAAAGTTAGCTGCATTAGCAAGACCCGAAGTATAACCTGTAGTTGCTGATTGAGAAACCGTTAAGATTTGGTTGTTACAATTTTGAAAGAAATAGCTAGCATTCACATTAACTCTATTTTTCAAGAAGCCGGCTTCAATTCCTACTTCTTTTGTAATAACAAATTCAGGTTTTAAATTAGGGCTAGGTATTGTATTATTAGCCGTGAAACCAACCGTATTTCCATAAGGAAAACCTGCAGGTTGAGAGAAGGTGGCATTAGTAGCATAAACGCCTAAGTTAACATTACCTGATTTTGCAACAGAACCTCTAATTTTTAAATAGGATAAAACATCTGTTTTGATAGAAGGTAATGCATCAGAAATTACAAACGCTACATTAGCTGCCGGGTAAAAGAAAGACCGATTAGTCTTAATCAAACGACTATCCCAATCATTTCTACCTGTCAGCTCAGCAAAAGCCCATCCTTTATAACCAAATCCTACACTTCCATAAGCAGAATACAGCCTTGCTTCTGTTTCAGCATTATTAGGATACAGGGGAACATTAGCATCACCACTGCGTACGGCAACGTTATATAAGTAGGGAACACTAAGATTATTTCCACCTATTGCTACGTCTTTTGAACGGTCCTGACGAATAAGTCCACCAACAATATATTTTACAGAAAAATCACCGAAGTCATGATCGCCATTAAGGAAATAGTCTAGGTTTATACGATTGTTATTGGTCTGATCATTAAATACATTACCTGGTCGATCAGAACCATACTGTGTACCATCTCTATGAGCTTTTTGAAAATCAGTCACAAAAATAGGAGCCGTCGTATTTTTATAGTTTGAGAAGGAAAGGTTTGTACTCAATCGAGCAGAAGCTCTTAACCATGGGAAAAACTGATAATTCACATCAAGATTACCAATTACATTGTCTGATCTACCCCGTTGCCTTACATTACCAATACTCCAGTAAGGGCTCACGGAATATCCATTGAAATAGTTGGAGTACTGAGCAAATTTATTGTTACGCCAGTCTTTATAATCTAATAGAGGTACATTATCTGCTGTTTGAAGCACCCCAAAGAAAATACTACCACCATAAGTACTGGGAAAAAGGCCTGCAACACCAGCTTCATTTACTACATCATAATTTTGTAAAGTATAATTTACATTATAATTAATAGAAAAATTGCCCACTTTTTTGCCACTGTTGAAACGGAAGCTAGTTCTTCTGTTTTCATCACCAGGCATTAATCCTTTTATTTTTGCATCATTCACGCTAAAATAGAAATCTTGGCCAGCAACCGATACTGAATTCTGAGAAGTTAACCCAGTATTAAAAAAATTGGTTTTGTCACTCTTATGTCTATTATCATAAGGTCCCGATTGTTGTGAACCATCTTCTAACACAGGACCAATAGGTTTAATAGAACCATCGAATTCTGGACCGTATAATTGGTTTTCGTACTCTACATGTCCATAATTACCATAGGGATCTAGTACTTCACCTGCACCTTGACCAAATCTATGTTGAAGTTTAGGAAAATAAGCAACACGTGCAGCTTCAACAGCAGAACTAACTGTCACACTCAATTTGTTACCAGTACCTTTTTTTGTAGTAACTACAATTACACCGTTCACAGCATCCGGACCGTAAATAGCAGCAGATGCTGAACTTTTAAGAACTGTGATATCTTGAACATCATCAGGCGGAATGGAAGATAAATAGCTTAATGGAGTAGGGGAACCATCAACTACTAGTAATGGCTGGTTATTGCCCGTAAGTGAACGAATACCACGGATGTTAATTTTGGCATTTTCAAAAACTCCACTGTTTGTAGTAGTGACAGACAATCCCGAAATTTTACCATTTAGCGCCTGCTGAACGTTTACAGATCTAGCTTGGTTAATAGTTTTGTTATTAATGCTTGTTGCAGCATATCCTAGTTCTTTTGACTGTCTTTTTATACCAAGAGCTGTTGTAACTACTACTTCTTGCAAACCTGTATCGTTTCTGACAAGTGTAACATTTCCACCAGATGAATTAGTTTGTGATGTGTAACCAGCTGCCGTAATATTTAATTTAGCATTAGGCTTTACTTTAATAGTGTAATTGCCATTAGCATCTGCTGCTGCCGCATTTTTAGTACCAGCCTCAGTAATAGTAGCAAAAGGGACAGGATTACCTTGTGCGTCACGAACAACACCAGTTATTGTTTGAGTTTGTGCCATAGCGCTAGCTCCAAACAACAGCAAGACAATTAAACTTGCTAGAAATCTTCTCATAAATCGATTAGTTTTTGTTTTTCGTCGTAAAAATAGGTGTTAATACTATCTTAACAATAGGTAGACAAAAAACTAACTGAAGTGCTGCACGACTAAATCAAAGTTTAAACAATAAATTATACCCCTCAAATACCTGATACGGCAAAATTTTAGGGTAAAATGTGCATACCATTGACATTAATAACTAAAATTTTATTTGCAGTTTTTAGCAGGAGTGCTACTTTAGCGGTAGAATTTAATGGGTTAGTAAGTAAACAGAGCCGGGCGATTCTTCACCTGGCTCATTTACTTTTCAAG
>CAXTDG010000557.1:0-3592 GCA_964242675.1 uncultured Chitinophagaceae bacterium | reverse complement strand
CGTGCACGATCCAAGCGCAATCATTGAGTTGGTCAGCGACAGGTCTTTATTTTCAAGACTTTTCAGGTACCGCATCATTTCGGTTTCGCTACGGTGCGTATTGAAAACCGGGTGAACCAGGTATTCCGAAGTACGGGTCAACGCACTGGGAATATTGTCCAGAAGGGTGATATCCAGATCAAGGCTAGTGCCTGCTACATTGGACGTGCCGGTAGCTTGCGCCCATACATACGCAATCGCTTTTACATCATCAATGGAAGTAGTCTCATCGAGGCTGATACTGATATCTGACCCGTTGTAAAAGAAGTTAAGTTCTTCCTCTTCCGCTGCCTGCCGAATGCTGGCAGCATTTTCTACCGTAAAAGTGAGCGTATCAAAATAAGATTCGTTCTTTAGTTTATAGCCCAAATCGGTAATTGCTTTTGCAAGTGACCGGGTAAGTAAGCTGACACGGGTGGCAATATCCTTCAAACCATCTGGCCCATGATATACCGCATACATGGCGGCCATATTAGCTAGTAGCGCTTGCGCTGTACAAATATTACTGGTGGCTTTTTCCCGTTTAATATGCTGCTCCCTCGTCTGCAGCGCCATGCGGAGTGCCCGGTTGCCCTGAGCATCTATGCTGATGCCAATAATACGACCCGGTATGATTCTTTTAAAATCGTCTTTTGCAGCAAAAAAGCCTGCATGTGGTCCACCAAAACCCATTGGCACACCAAAGCGTTGAGAGTTTCCCACCGCTACATCAGCACCTAGTTCGCCAGGGGAAGTAAGCAACGTAAGTGCCAGCAGGTCGGTCGCCATTACCACATATGCACTAGCAGCATGGACTTTTGCAATAAAATCTTTGTGGTTGAGAATATTACCGGTTGAATCAGGATACTGAACGGCTGCCCCAAAATAGCTTTCATCTATTGTAGCTGTTTCAAATTCACCAAATACCAACTCAATGTGTAGCGGGGTTGCACGGGTAATCAGCAGGTCTTTGCTCTGAGCAAAAATGCGATTGTCAACAAAGAACTTAGGATGTGTAACCTTGTCAACCACCTTGTTTTTCATGGTAAAAAACATACTCATGGCTTCTGCCAGTGCGGTGCCTTCATCCAGCAAACTGGCATTGGCAATAGGCAAACCGGTAAGGTCGGCCACCATGGTTTGGTAGTTCAGCAAACTTTCCAAACGACCCTGGGCAATCTCGGCCTGGTAAGGCGTGTATTGTGTGTACCATCCTGGGTTTTCAAACACATTTCGCAGAATAACGCTGGGCGTAAATGTGTTGTAATAACCCTGGCCAATATAGCTTTTGAAAACCTTGTTCTTGCTGGCAGTGGCTTTTAGTTCGGCCAGGTAGCGGGCTTCACTTACCGGATCAGGTATATTAAGTGGTTCCTGGCTGCGTATGGCTGCCGGTACGGTTTTGTCAATCAGTTGGTCAATGGTTTCAAACCCTGCTATACGTAGCATTGTTTTGGTTTCGGCGCCGGTAGGCCCAATGTGCCGGTGCTGAAATTCCTGCTGTTGATTCTGAAAAAGATCCATCTATCGATTTATGAATTATGAGTTATAAATTATGAGTGCTGCCCTTTTTTCTGGAAAAGAAATAGTGAGAGCATAAATTAAGAGAGGTGAAATAAGCTGTAGAAATTACCCATTAACGAATAAAATGTTCAACAAACAGTATTTATAACTGATCTCTAATCACTCATAACTTTTTATTAAGCTGCAAAATTAACGGCCATACGCCGATTGGCCTATTTACAACAGTAACTTGCAGCTTTTCTTATCAACATCGCATCCACATGAGCGCCGCTTTGACAAATAATTGGGAAAAACTTTCGGCGGCCCATCGCAAACAATACAAATACCTGCTGGAAAAAGGGGACAAAAAAGCAATTTTAAAAAAGCAGCCTCAATTGCACCAGGAGGCTTCTGCAAAAATTGACTGCCTCAGTTGCGCCCGTTGCTGCAAAGGCTATTCACCCCGGTTCAAAACACCAGATATAAAACGGATAGCCAAAGTAATGCGGATGAAGGAAGGCGATTTTATCGAAACTTACCTGCGGCTAGATGAAGAAGGCGATTACGTAACGCAGCGCCAGCCCTGCCCGTTTTTGCAAACCGATAATACCTGTGGCATTTATGAGGATCGCCCCTCAGACTGTGCCCGTTTCCCCTATACAGATGAAGATGTGCTGTTTAAACGTCCTCAGATTACACTGAAGAACAGTGAATTTTGCCCGATAGTCCATTTTGTGTTAGAGCGGTTGCTGTAGTCTGCAGATAACAGTTATCAGTCGGCAGAAAGAACAGTAGTCGTAAGTTGTAAATCGTTAACTCTGAATGCCTTTGCATCATTTCTCTCACAAATGCTTTCCTAAATTGGAACCGTAGGGTGTAGCCGAGTTATTATGGTTCTTCCTACTGACTGTAGACTGACATCTGCTGACTTCATTCTTTTTTCTGGCAGTATAGTTGAAAGGTTTAATGGCATTCAATAACCGTTAAACAATACAACTATGAGTGAAGTAAAAGACCTGAGTAATCAGGAAGCAATAGGTAAATTGAAAGACCTTGTAAAATCGGCAGAGATCGGGCTATTAACCACATCTCTTACCAAAATTCCGCTTTCTACCCGCCCTATGGGAGCCCAGCAGGTAGATGATGAAGGGAACATCTGGTTTTTTAGTGGAAAGGATAGCCATAAGAATGAAGACATTGAGCAGGACAATCGGGTACAGCTTTTTTTTGCCAATAAAGGCAATGTAGAATACTTAAGTATATATGGTGAGGCTTCGGAAGTAACAGATAAAGAAAAGGCAAAAGAACTATGGTCGCCCATTGCTAAAGCTTGGTTTCATGATGGCGTGGATGATCCCAACCTATCGTTGTTGAAAATAAAACCACTGGATGTATACTACTGGGATACAAAAACCAATAAAGCAGTATCACTAATAAAAATTGCAGTTGGTGCCATAACCGGAAAAACAATGGATGATGGTATTGAAGGCAAACTGAACCTCAATTGATTTATCTCTATAAAATGCTGATGTATGAAAATGAAGGACGATGAAAAAGAAGACATTTATAAAGAATTTAAGGACCAGGTAAATATGACGCCGGCCACCTTAAAGAAATGGTTGGAAACAGAAGAATCAAAAAAAGTAGGGTGGGACAGTGGCGATGGAGAATCGGTAGGCCACAAATCAGGCGAAAAGATTATTGATATACTGGAAAAGAAGAAAACCGACCTAGATGATGCAGATTACAAACACATGCAGAAAGTAAATAGCTATATCAAACGCCACACTGCTCAAAAGCCAGATGGAGATATTGCTGATACCAATTGGAATTATTCTCTAAAAAACTGGGGCTACGATTACGCAAAGGTGCATAAGTAAAGCAAGGATTGCTTTATAATACGTGGTACTTATTCATTTGAAAAATATGGAGGTAAACAAGAAAAAGTTTTTGCCGTTTACCACATCACCCCCATATTTGCACTCCCAAAAAGGGAAAGACGGTAAAACGTCTTGGTTTGGATCGGTAGTTCAGTTGGTTAGAATGCCGCCCTGTCACGGCGGAGGTCGCG
>CAXTDG010000556.1:0-3593 GCA_964242675.1 uncultured Chitinophagaceae bacterium | reverse complement strand
CTATATGGAGTGATGTGCAGGGCGATGCAAAAAAGGAATTGGTAATAGTAGGAGAGTGGATGGCTCCCCGAATATTTAACTATCAAAACGGTCGTTTTACCGAGATGAAAAGCAGCCTGAGTAACTTATATGGTATGTGGCAAACTGTAGCTGCGGCAGATATAAATGGCGATGGAAAAGAGGACTTATTAATTGGGAATGAAGGCGAAAATTTTTGCCTGCATCCCACAGAAAAAGAGCCGGTAAAATTGTGGATTGGCGACTTTGACAACAATGGGATGAACGATAAAATTTTGACCTACACTGTAGATGGAAAAGACAAGCCGGTGTTCCTGAAAAAAGAGGTTGAAGAATCAATGCCATTCCTAAAAAAACAGAATCTGCACCACGAAGTATATGCACAGAAAACAGTTCAGGAATTAATACCGCAGGAGGCGTTGAGCAAAGCACTGATGCGGCAATGCAATTACTCCGCATCTATCTTCGCTATCAACAAAGGCAACGGAAATTTTGAAGTACAAAAATTCCCAACTATGGTGCAGTTATCTTCGGTAAATGCCATCCACTGCACCGACCTAAATGGTGATGGATTTACAGATGTATTGCTTGGTGGGAATGAGTTTACTTTTTTACCCCAACTGGAAAGACTGGACGCCAGCATGGGTGATATATTGTTGAATGATGGTAAAGGGAATTTAAAGCGGGTAAATACTGCTACTAGTGGCATCACACTTCCAGGCCAATTGAAAGATATCGTAGAATTAAAAGGAAAGAGCGGAAGGCAGTTTTTGTTTTTGCAGAATAATATGTTGCCGGTATTGTATAAACTAACCTCACCCCCGGCCCCTCTCCACGCCAAAGGTGCAGAGAGGGGTGCCTCTGTGCAACACACAAAAAAATAGCAACAACTGCTTCTTACTAATTCTTGTAAAAGGTAAACATAGCGAATAGAAGAAAGGCCGGAAATTACTTTGGGAACGTCGCATAAAAGCAACGCAACTCAGAGTATGATTTTGAACTAAAGAAATGAAATGACTAGAAGTTAAAAAGTAAAACACAACACTGTCACACTTTGGAGAGGCGTGAGGCTGAAAAAAGCTGCCGGAGGCGATAGCGTTTTTTCTTGAATTTTCTTTGCTTCTTTCTTTGTTTCAAGACAAAGAAAGAAGAAGACAGCTTAGTAGGGAGTAAATAGAATGAGTGAAATAACAAACATAAAAGGCTTCTTTATTGCCATTATAACTATGGCAATCCTCACTGCATGCCATCACACCGAAAAACCAAAACCTACTCCCATTTTCACCGTACTAGACGATGCTAAAACAGGACTTCATTTTACCAATAAACTTACACCTACACCGCAGTTTAACATGTTCAACTACATGTACTTCTACAACGGTGCTGGTGTGGGCGCAGGAGATTTTAATAATGACGGATTAGTTGATTTGTTTTTTGCAGCCAATCAAACGCAAAACAAATTATTTCTCAACAAGGGTAAATTACATTTTGAAGAAGCAACTAGGCAAGCAGGCATCCCAAATGACAGTAGCTGGAGTACTGGTGTATCAGTAGTAGATATTAATAATGATGGACTGCTGGATATTTATATTTGTAAGGTGGGCAATTATGAAGTGCTACATGGCAAAAATCAATTATTGATTTGTACAGGAATAGATAAAAGCGGAACGCCACATTACAAAGAAGCAGCAGCACAATACGGGTTAGATTTTTCTGGATTCAGTACGCAAGCCCTATTTTTTGATTACGATATGGATGGTGATTTAGACATATTTTTGCTGAATCATTCAGTCCATCAAAACGGAACCTTTGCACCCCGTAGCCAATTTCTCGGCACATACAATACTGTATCTGGTGATAGATTGTATCGCAACGATGGACCGCACTTTACCGATGTTACGAAGGAATCTAAAATCAATAGTTCAGCAATTAGTTATGGCTTAGGAGTGGCTGCATCAGACATTAATTTAGATGGCTGGCCCGACCTGTATGTAGGTAATGATTTTCATGAAAACGATTACTTATACATCAACCAAAAGAACGGCACGTTTGCGGAGGATAATAACAATTGCCTGATGCATACCAGCCAGTTTAGCATGGGCGTAGATGTGGCCGATGTAACGAACGATGGTTACCCTGAAATCATTTCCATGGACATGCTGCCCGGCGACCCGTATATGCTAAAACGTTCGTTGGGTGAGGATGATTACGATATTTTCTTTCATAAGATTTCGGTAGGATACAATTACCAATACACCCGCAATAACCTGCAGTATAATCGCCGGAATAATATGTTCAGCGAAACAGGATTGTATAGCGGTGTAGCGGCTACTGATTGGAGTTGGGCACCCCTGTGGATGGATTTTGATAATGATGGCAATAAAGACCTATTCATATCTAACGGTATTCCCAAACGCATGAACGATATGGACTATGTAAACTTTATTTCCAACGATGAAATACAGGCACAGTTACGAAATAAAAGTGTGGATGATAAGAACATGGGCCTCATCAACAAATTCCCAGAAATAAAACTGCCAAATAAGTTTTATCATAATACCGGCGGGCTACATTTTGATGATGAAGCTGAAGCTATTGAAGGGGATAAAGCCACCTTTTCCAACGGTGCTGTTTATGCCGATTTAGATAACGATGGAGACCTTGACATCATCGTAAATAATGTGGACGACCCGGTGCTGTTGTATGAAAATAAAAGCAACGATAAAAAGGATAAAGCCTTTACTGAAATTAAATTAAAAGGTTCCGATAAAAATATAAATGCCGTTGGTGCAAAAGTGGTGCTGTTTGCCAATGGCGGCATTCGTACGTATGAGAACAACCCGGCTCGGGGATTCCTAAGTAGTATGATGGTGCCGCTGCATATTGGCCTGGCAAATACAAAAGTAGATTCTGCTTTTCTCATTTGGCCGGACAATACTTTTCAGCCTCTTGCATTAAAAGCAAATCAATCAATCACACTTACTTACCAAAGCGGCTTGCCGAAATTCAATTATGCAAGCATCACATCTTTCAGTCCTTATCATACCAAATCATTACAAAATATTACAGCAACAACTGGCCTGAATTACAAACACCAGGAAGATGCATTTGTAGAATTTGATAGAGAAAGATTGATGCCGCACATGTTATCTACAGAAGGCCCGGCGCTTGCTGTTGCAGATATTAACGGCGATGGTTTAGAAGATGTTTTTATGGGTTCTTCCAAAGGTTATCACAACGCTATTTTCCTGCAAGGCGACAATGGAAAATTTACGCAAACAGCTCAGCCTGAAATGGCGCTGGATAGCATGAGTGAAGACGTAGATGCGGTATGGACGGATGTAAATGGCGACAAGTTTCCTGACCTGGTGATTGCTTCTGGTGGTAATGAATATTACGGTACGGATGATATCCTTTTACCAAGAGTTTATTTGAATGATGGTCAAGCACATTTTAAAAAGTTACAAGGTGCATTCACCAATTTATATGAGACATTTTCTTGCGTAGTGCCCTGCGATTTTAATGGTGATGGCAAGATGGATCTATTTATGGGTGGTCGGGCGGTGCCTTGGGAG
>CAXTDG010000555.1:0-3611 GCA_964242675.1 uncultured Chitinophagaceae bacterium | reverse complement strand
AAACCAATCAAACCGTTTGGTTTCGGTGTACGGGCTTTCTTTTTCATTCACCCAGTAGTTCAGCACAATTTCATTCAGCGGGTAATCCCGTTTCAGTACCGGGTGGTCTTTAATCATTTCCTGGGTACGTTCGCCCCGGTGTGGAAATTCCCAAAGTTCTTTGCTGGCATTCACATACCCCTTAATATGTTCTATGTTTCGGCCACGCTCCAGCATAATCACTTTCAGGCCTTTTTCCGTCAGCTCTTTTGCGGCCCATCCCCCGCTAATTCCCGAACCAATTACAATTGCATCGTAAACATTGTCTGGCATAAAGTCTATTTTTCGTATAGCGTTTAAAAAGTTGCTTCGTTATTCAGTACCATTTGGGCGCATCCCATTGCGCCTGTATCACTCCTAACTGTTCAGCTTCGTGCCTTTACCTAAGCTGTATACAAATCGAACATTCGTCCTGTGGCGCAAAGGGCCGGGCTATCCGCTTGTAGTCCTCGGCGGCGTTGTCGCAGCATTTCGTTTATTCTATCATTCATCCGCCGCCTGTGGGCTACCGCTCCTATCCCTTGCGTTTCCAAAATCTACCTTTCCCTTTAATCCTTCAGTTTGTTTTCGTTCAATCTCCGCAGTCAAATTCCAAGGTTGCTCCTACGGAGTAAAGAAGCTTTTGAACTTCTATCTATTTCACAAACAGATTACCTCTCGGAGGTAAAGAAACGTAGTGTTACAACCACAGCTTTGTTACTACCTATTTATCCTATTGTCAAGCCTTCTATTCCTCTTCTAAATCTTATGTGTTCCTCTGTGTAAACTCATGTTCCCATGTGGTAAAAAAAATCACACATCACAAGTCATCACTGCTTTTTTCAATGAAGCCAGTTTCTCTTCGTTATTATTTCCTCTCGGTATAAATTCCTGTGTCATGTATCCTTTAAAACCCGTTGCCACTATTGCTTTGGCTATTGCGGGGTAAAATAATTCCTGTGTATCATCAATCTCATGCCTGCCCGGTACACCCGCCGTGTGGTAGTGCCCAAAGTATTCATGATTGTTAGTGATAGTTGCAATCACATCGCCTTCATCAATCTGCATGTGGTAAATATCATAGAGCAGCTTAAAATTCGGCGAACCCAGACGTTTGCACAGCTCAATACCAAAGGCGCTTTTATCGGCCATGTAGTCTTTATGGTTCACTTTGCTGTTCAGCAATTCCATTTGGATGATAACACCAGCCTTTTCCGCCTGCGACATAATTTGCTTCAAGCCTTCCACGCAATTTTTCAGGCCGGTTTCATCATCCATACCAGCCCGATTTCCGCTAAAGCAAATCAGGTTTTTATAGCCCGCCTTCGCAACCAAATCAATATGCTCCGTGTAGTTTTTTACCAGCGTTGGGTGGTACTGTTTATCCCCAAAACCATTCACCAGATTGATCTCAGCACCATTGCACATAGATGAATCAATACCGTATTTTTTCAGCGTTGGCCAGTCTTTCGGTCCTACCAAATCAATAGCAGAAAAACCAATCTTTTTTACCTCCTGGCACAACTGTTCCAGCGGCAAAAAATTATACGTCCAATGGCAAACCGAATGATTGATATTTCCTTTCAGCACGTTTTTATTTTTAGGTGGAGCAGCTTCTAAATTCAGCAAGGGCAAAGCAGCCAATGCCGCCGACCCAACCGCTAATTGTTTTAAAGCACGCCTTCTGGTTGACTGGCTATCCATGTATCTGATTTTGTAGAAACTTCTTTCTTTTTTTCGTTTGAGAATGTAGCAGCAAACAGCAGGAATACGCCGGCAGCAATGCAGGCCGGTATCAGCCAAATCATCTTGTAATCAAAGCTGCCATCTGCCAGCTTGTATGCATCAGTAATTTTTCCAGCTACTTCAAAACCAATCAGCATTCCTACGCCATAGGTAGCCAGCGTTATTAATCCTTGTGCCGCACTCTTGTATTGCTCACCTGCTTTGCTGTTGGTATATATCTGGCCTGATACAAAAAAGAAATCGTAGCAAACACCATGTAATGCAATACCAATCAGCAACATAAAGCTGAGGCTACCTGCATTTCCAAATGCAAACAACGCATAGCGAACTGCCCAGGCCAGCATACCAATGAGGATAGTATTTTTAAATCCAAACCGGGTAAAAAACACCGGCAACACCAGCAAAAAAAGCACTTCCGAAATTTGCCCAATCGTCATTTTACCGGTAGGATTTTCCATACCAATATTTGATAAAAACGGATGGGCATTTTGATAATAAAAAGCCAGCGGAATACAAATAAGAATAGAGGCAATAAAGAACACTAAGAAGTTTTTATCCTTCAATAATTTTAATGCATCTAATCCCAATATCTGGCTAACACTTACTTTCTCACCATTGCTTTTTTTAGGTGGTGTTTTTGGCAGCGTAAAACTGAACAACCCCAATGCAGCAGAGGCTATACCCGCCATCAAGAAAGTATTTTTTAAAAACCCTCTACTGGTTCCTTCTACCGAATCCCAGTGAAATAAATAGCTGATAGCCAAGCCTGCAGCAATCCAGCCCAGCGTACCCCAAACTCGTATGCCGGAAAATTCTTTTTCAGCATTTGTTATTTGGTTAAAAGACACTGAATTTACCAATGCAAGCGTAGGCATATATAATATCATATAAGCTAACACATAAGGGTAAAAACCGGAATAATCAGCAGCGCCGTACATGCGGTACATGAGGAAAGCACCAAGAAGGTGTAGTACGCCCAAAATCTTCTCTGCGTTAATATATCTATCAGCAATTAATCCAATAATAAATGGTGCAATAATTGCCCCCCAGGATTGAGTTGAAAAAACGGTTGCACTCTGGTTGCCGGTGGCACTAAGATTGGCAGATAAAAAAGTTCCAAGTGTAACGAACCACGAACCCCAGATGAAAAATTCCAGGAACATCATGGCCGAAAGCTGAATACGAATAGGTGCTTTCATAGGCAAGCGCTTCAGCGCAATCGTTTAGAATTTGAAGGTTTAGTTCAAAAACTAAATGTAGGAGTTTTTGCCATTTCCCAATATCAATAAAATATTTTCCATTTCCGAAAACGATTGCGCTACAAAAATTAATTCATTCTTTACCGTTCATTCCTACAAACCCAATACTTTCAGCCTTCAAAAGCTTGCAATGGAAAAATTGAAAATGGGCATGATAGGCGGCGGGCCGGGTGCTTTTATAGGTGCGGTGCATCGCATTGCCGCTGCTATGGATGGCGAAATAGAATTGGTTGCCGGAGCCTTTAGCAGCAGTTTTGAAAAGTCGAAGCAAATGGGTGAGCAATTGTATTTGCAACCCCAGCGGATTTACGAATCGTACCAGCAAATGATTGAGCAGGAAGCTCAGTTACCCGAAAATGAACGGATTGATTTTGTAAGCATCGTTACGCCTAACCACCTGCATTTTGGCCCGGCAAAAATGGCACTGGAAGCAGGCTTTCACGTGGTGCTGGATAAGCCAGCAACTTTTAATCTGGCCGAAGCCAGAGAATTACAACAGGTAGTAAAAAGCACAGGCAAACTGCTTTGCCTTACGCATACCTATACCGGCTACCCCATGGTAAAAGAAGCCCGCCAGCAAGTGCTGAG
>CAXTDG010000554.1:0-3614 GCA_964242675.1 uncultured Chitinophagaceae bacterium | reverse complement strand
TCATCCGTCATTCATCCGCCGCCTGTGGGCTACTGCCTCCTATCCCTGGCGCTCCTCTGTGTAATAAACTCTTTTTTAATCAATTGCCACGCCTTTTAAGACGTGGATAAAAAATAGCACTCCTGTATTGGCTTTAGCCCAATCATATAACAACCATTCGGCTAAAGCCAATACTAATTTACTTAAATCATCCACGCCTTGAAAGGCGTGGCAATTAACTAGTTTATTAACTCAACAACGTTGCCTGAAAGAATAGCAACATATCAATACAAAGTACCGCCTTACGAACCTTGGTGCAGCAATTGTAGTAAGCGTTTCGCCATTATAGTCACACCACATCAATCATCTACCAAAAGCAATTACATGAAACGTTTCGAAGGCAAAACCGTATTAATTACCGGAAGTTCCCAGGGCATTGGCGCTGCTTGTGCATTACGCATGGCCAGCGAAGGCGCTAATATCATCCTCAATGGTCGCAAGTTCGACGAACGGGGCCAGGGCATCATTGACCAGATAACGGCAATGGGCCAGCAAGCAAAATTTGTAGCGGCTGATGTAAGCACCATGCAAAATGTAATTGACCTGGTAAACAATGCCATTGCCGCTTTCGGCAGCTTGGATGTGCTGATAAACAATGCCGGTGTAGAAAAGAACCACGACTTCATCGACGTAACAGAAGCCGAATACGACTTTGTGATGGACACCAACCTGAAAGGTATTTTCTTCGGTATACAAACCTTTGTAAAATACTGTAAAGACAAGGGCAAACCCGGCGTGGTAGTAAACATGAGTTCAGTACACGAGGAAATTATTTTCCCCCATTTTGCAGCATATTGTGCCAGCAAAGGCGGCCTCAAAATGCTTACCCGTGACCTGGCAACCGAGCTGGCGCCGCTGAATATTCGTATCAATAATGTAGCCCCCGGTGCCATAGCAACCCCCATCAACAAACACCTGCTGGAAACCCCGGAACTACTAAACCCGCTACTGAAAAACATACCCATGAAGCGCCTGGGCAAACCAGAAGAAGTGGCGGCTTTAGTAGCTTTCCTGGCAAGTGATGATGCCAGCTATGTTACGGGTAGCACCTATTTTGTTGATGGCGGCCTTACCTATCATTACGAAGAGCAGTAGCCAACTTGTTCAATGAAATAATACTCTTTCATGAAAAGAAGCCATCTTCTCTAAATAACAAAATACGACCTTAAACCTTGCACCATGCAGAATACCGAAAACAGTTTAAGAGCTAAGTTAACAGCACAGCAGAAAAAAACAAGAGCCGTGGAAGCCAGCTTGGAAGCTCGAAAAGTAAAAGCAACCAGAACCATTGCTATAGGCTCAGCAGCACTAGGTTTTATTACGCTTGGTTTGTTTGCATTTAAAAAATTAAAGAAAAAGAAAAGCTTCTTTTCTTAATCGCTCTAGTTCATTTCATCTCTCACTTTTCTTCTCCAGTTTATGCCGCTATTAGCTATTGTCCGCCATGGGCAATCCACCTATAATTTAGAAAATCGTTTTACTGGTCTGGCCGATGTTGACCTGACTGACCATGGACGGGAAGAAGCCCGACTGGCAGGTGGAAAATTAGTATCCATGCATTTTCCTTTTGTGTTTGTAAGCCAGCTAAAAAGGGCAAAGGAAACATGGGATATTATGAGTGGTGTAATGCAGGAAAAAGGTGTGCATGTAGAATATGACAAGGCCCTACAGGAAAGAGACTACGGCGATTTGCAAGGACTGAACAAAGGCGACATAGCCGAGAAATATGGTGCTGATAAACTCCACGAATGGCGTAGAAGTTTTAAAGTTGCCCCACCCGGCGGCGAAAGCCTGGAGCAATGCCAGCAACGAGTAATGAAGTATTACGACGAACGCATTTTACCCCTGTTACAGCAAAACAAGAATGTGCTGATTGTAGCACATGGCAATAGCTTGCGAGCCCTGATGATGAAGCTGGAAAACATTGGTGAAGAAGCTATTTCGCACCTGGAATTATTGACCGGCACCCCACGGCTCTACACCATGGACGAACAACTTAATATTCAGAAAGCGGAGAATTTACAATAACATTTTTACTCTCCCCATGCTGTAATCACCAGGCTACGACTACCGCCTCGGTTACGATGTTCGCACAGGTAAATGCCCTGCCAGGTACCCAAAGCCAGGCGGCCATTTCTAACAGGGATCACTACGGAACTACCCAAAATTGCTGACTTCAAATGTGCTGGCATGTCATCCGGACCTTCACTATCATGTTGGTAATCCGGCTCCTTTTCAGGAACATTCTTATCGAAATACATCGCAAAATCTTTCCGCACCGTTGGGTCGGCATTTTCATTAATGGTAAGCGATGCGGAGGTATGCTGAATGAACACCTGGCACATGCCGGTTTTCAAATTTCGTAATTCGGGAATGGCACTTACAATTTCGTCGGTAATAATGTGGTAGCCTCTTCTTTTTTCTAATTGTAAACTGTGCTGAAAAATTTGCATGAAGCGTTTTTACAAGTAGCCTTTGCAAATGCTATACCTTCTCTATTTGCTGTAGCTGCTAATAACTACTAATCCAGCGAAAGCAGGAACGCTTTGATATCATCTCGCTGTTCTTTATCCAGTTTTAATGGCTCCCGGTCAAGCGTTTGGTTGGGCACATCGGCACCCATCATCCAGCCGCCTCCGCCGCCCATATTATAAAACAGCAGCAACTCATCCAGATCTTTTAAAGAGCCGTTGTGCATATATGGAGCCGTTTTAGCCAAATGCCTTACCGACGGCACTTTAAAAGAAAACTGGTGCAATTCGTTGTGCGTAAAAATGGCCAGGCCGGAATCTCTATCTAAAACCGGACGATTGAAATTATTATTGCGAAGTACTCCAATTACTTCGTTGTCTTCCTTGGTAAAAAAGGGTGGTTGCACCCCATTAAAGACGGGCATAAAATGGCAGGTACCGCATTTGGCTTCACCCATAAATAAATTGAAGCCTCTTTTTACCGCTAGCGAAATAGTGTTTGTATCTCCCGTCATATAAGCGTCAAAAGTAGACCGTGTACTAACCAGCGAATGCACATAGGCTTCCAGCGCCAGCAGCGGCATAGCAATCGTTAAGCTATCTGCCTTTTTTAGAAAAATGGAAGTGAATGCAGCTTTTAGGCTATCATTTTTACGGATGCGGCGCAGCAGAGTGCTTTCATCAATATTACCCATTTCACTATGGTTAAAAATCACCTCCCGAAATTGATCCTGTAGAAAAAGCAAATGCCCGTCCCGCTGAAAACGCAGGTGATAAGCAGTATTGAGTAAAGTAGGCGTATTGCGTTGCAGCGTATCGGTCAACTCAAAGCCAGCGTTCAGTTTTACGGTATCAGCAAATGCCAATTCTTCCTTATGGCAACTGGCACAACTAATACGCTGATTGCTGCTCATAATATTGCTATTGAACAACTGCTTGCCTAATTGCGCCATCTCGGCAGGATAATCCTTCGCATTGTAATGATATAACTGATTAATGTAGCCCGGCTCGAAAAACGAATGATATGCAGGTGTTATAAAATCATTCAAACTTGCTTTCCATTGTTGTGCTACTGCAAAAGCTGGTTGCAAATAACTACGGATA
>CAXTDG010000553.1:0-3614 GCA_964242675.1 uncultured Chitinophagaceae bacterium | reverse complement strand
CATCAATACTAAAGTTAGCCGTATAAACAATAACTTCTCTGATCAGGGTGCTATTGGTGCTGCCGTTTCTTTCGATCCTACACAACCTGTGTATGCTAGTAATAAATACGGTGGGTATTACGAATGGCTGCAAGGTGGCCTGCCTATCGATTTGGCAACCCGCAATCCGTTGGCCCTTATCAATCTTCGGGATAACCGTTCTGCTGTGAATCGGTTTATTGGAAATGTACAATTGGATTATAAACTACATTTTCTACCTGATCTACATGTAATCGTAAACTTAGGCTTGGATAGAACGCAAGGCACTGGTAATAACAACGCAGATTCTTTGCTGGCAAGTGTTTACAAAACAGGTGGTTCGAAAACATATTATAAACAAGGAAAGAAAAATACACTGGCTGATGTACAGTTATTTTATTCAAAAGAACTGAAATCAATCAATTCAAAATTCGATGTGCTGGCCGGTCACTCTTACCAGTCGTTTTTGACTAATATTTATAACTATTCAGCCTTTAGCTACCGGGCAGTATCAGACCCTAATAAACCAGCATTGAAAGATACGATTGATGGTAGCCAGCAAAACTATGCTACTGACAATCCGGAGTATCGCCTTGAGTCCTATTTTGGCCGGTTGAATTTTACCATCAACAACAAATACATTTTACAAGGTTCCATCCGCCGGGATGCTTCTTCTAAACTGGCCCCAGACCGCCGGATAGGCTATTTCCCAGCGGTATCTGCTGCGTGGAAACTGAAAGAAGAGTTTTTTAGAAATGCAGACTTAGTAACCGACCTGAAACTACGGGCAAGCTGGGGCGAAACCGGCCAGCAGGACGGAATTCCTTACTACTCTTACCTGCCCCGTTATACTCGTGGTAATAATTCAGTTCAATACCAGTTTGGCAACACTTTCTATTATCCTTTACGCCCTGAAGGGTACGATGCCAGCATCAAGTGGGAAAGTACTGCTACTTCTAACTTCGGTTTCGACTTTGGATTTCTAAGAAATCGTATTTCTGGTTCAATAGATTATTATTTCAAGAAAACAAAGGACTTGCTAAGCACCGTACCGGTAGCACCTGGTGCCAACTTCGTAAACCAGATTACCAAAAACGTAGGTAATATGGATGTACATGGTTTTGAAGTGGTGCTAAACGCAACACCTGTGCGTAGCAAAAATGTAACCTGGGATGTAAGTGTAAACATGGGCTATAATAAACGCCGCATTACTAACTTGTTACAATATCAGGATCCTAATTTTAAAGGTATAGATGTGGGAAGCATTGGTATTGCTACCGGCAACTATATCGGGAAAAATATCGTAGGTTATTCACCTAATAGTTTTTACGTGTACAAGCAGGTGTACGATGCAAATAATAAACCTATTGAAGGCTTGTATGAAGATATTAACCGGGATGGGGTAGTAAATGCAGATGACCGTTATCTCTACAAAAAACCAGATGCTGACTTCCTGTTTGGTTTCAATACACAGGTTGCTTACAAAAAATGGAGTGCACAACTTACAGCCCATGCTCAGATAGGCAACTATTTATACAACCAGTATTATGCTGGTAGTGGTATACTAGCTACTATTAAAAACCCGGTCAACTTTATTGGGAATGCTTCGGTTAGCTATCTGGAAACAGGTTTTAGAAACAATTCTGCTAACCAGTTTTTATCGGATTATTATATCGAAAATGCTTCTTTCCTACGTTTTGATAACATCAATATTGGTTACAACTTTGGCCGGGTGCTTCGCAATAAAGCAGCGCTGCGCCTGAATGCTACAGTACAGAATATTGCTATCATTACCAAGTACCGGGGCCTTGATCCGGAGAATGCCAACGATAATGGTATCGATGGAAACATTTATCCTCGTCCTCGTATCTACACACTGGGCCTGAACCTGGATTTTTAATCTTAAAAAATTGCTGACAATATGAAACTGAAAAGCATCAATAAATGGGTGATCGGCTGTTCGGCTACAGCTATGCTGTTGCTGGCTTCCTGTGCTAAAAAGCTGGACTTGTATCCGCAAAATGATCTTACGCCTGCTACTACTTACGCAACCGCTGCCGGCTATAAATCGGTACTGGCTAAAGTATATGGAGGATTGGCAACTACTGGTAATGCCGGCCCTGCTGGAGCTTCCGACATTCAAGGTCTTGATGAAGGCTCTCAGTCGCCTTTTATCAGGGGATTTTTCAACGCTGAAGAATTACCAACTGACGAAGCTATCGTAGCCTGGGATGACCAAACTATTAAAGACTTCCACAATCTGAAATGGACTAGTTCCGACCCTTTCCTGTTAGGTTTATATTCTCGCCTGGTATACAATATAACGGTGAGCAACGAATATCTCCGGGAATCAACCGATGATAAACTAGCTTCCCGTAGTATCACTGGTACTGATGCTTCAGACATCAAAAAGTCGAGAGCTGAAGTTCGTTTCCTGCGGGCCTTTAATTATTGGGCAATAATGGACTTGTTTGGTAAAACTACTTTTGTAACGGAAGCTGATGCTGTAGGTTCTAATTTACCTGCACAAAAAAATCGTGCAGACTTATTTGTTTACATTGAAACAGAGCTGAAGGCTATAGATGCTGACTTAGCCACTGCCAAAACCATTGAGTATGGCCGTGTAGACCAGGCTGCTGCTTGGGCACTGCTGGCTCGTATTTATCTGAATGCAGGCGTATATACCGGTACACCCCGGTATGCAGATGCAGTAACTTACGCTAAGAAAGTGATTGATGCAGGATATGTGCTAATGCCAGGATATGCCAAGCTTTTTATGGCTGATAATGATAAGCAAAAGAACGAGTTCGTTTTTACCGTAACCTGTGATGGTGCCCGTACCAAATCGTACGGCAATACTACCTTTTTGGCACATGCTGCATCGGGCGACGACCATGATACCTATGGCGTAGGAAGTGGCTGGTATGGCTATCGTACTACCCGTGAGTTTTCTAACCTGTTTGCTGACCGCTCCGGTACCACTGACCAGCGGGCCTTATTTACTAACATGAATGCACAGGAGATTACGAATGTTGGCGATTATACACAAGGAGTTCATGTTCGTAAATTCCGTAACATTCGTTCAGATGGTTTGCCTGTTAGTGATGCCCAAAACCGGGATTTTGCTGATATTGACTTTCCAGTAATTCGCCTGGCAGAAATGTACCTGATTTACGCAGAAGCCAACCTGCGGGGTGGAGGAGGAGATGCTGCAACCGGTTTAAGTTATTTAAATAAGATTCGCTTTCGGGCTTACGGCGAAAGCTATGGAACCGGCAATATTGGTCAGCTAAATACTGGTAATTATAATCTTCAAGCGGTATTGGATGAAAGAGGCCGTGAACTGTACTGGGAGGGTCACCGTCGTACAGATCTTATTCGTTACGGACAGCTTACAACCAATACCTACTTATGGCAATGGAAAGGCGGCGTAGGATCCGGAACTGGTGTTGATACAAAGTTCAACATCTTCCCTATACCTGCTACTGTACGTACTGCTAACCCTAATCTTGAACAAAATACAGGCTACTAAACCTTAAATCCATCGTATTATGAAACAGATAAAATACCTATTACTGGCTTGTATAGTATTAGCT
>CAXTDG010000552.1:0-3614 GCA_964242675.1 uncultured Chitinophagaceae bacterium | reverse complement strand
GGTGCAAATATAATGGACCCAATTCCACCTAACCAAATAATTCTATTGAAATAATCAAGGGGTTAACACCTCTTTATGAGTACATAAATCTGCCCTTTATTCATGTTCGTTTGCAATCAGCGTTTTACATATTGTATATAGTCATCTTCTATACTAAATACCTTTAAAATTATTGCCTTTTCACCTATTTGATACCCACAATCAGGCATTTCGGTTGAACCACATAACGTTTTCGGGCTTTGCATGATCCTGATCGTAAGCAATTATAGCGCTTGCACGGTTCACGGCTTTGCTGCCATACTTATTTCGTATACCGTCTAGTTCTCTATATAAATTATGATGCGTTGCATCTGCTGTAAATAATCTGGCTTGACGACTCGATACCAAATTGCTTAATCGTACGCCAATCAACCTAGTCATCCGACCCTTTGCATATAGAGTCTCAAATAACTGCTTTACAGTCTTCATAATTATATGATCATACATAGTAGGTTCTATCTGGCATTGATGAATAAACACCTTGAAATTGTCGTATTTAATTTTTATACCTATACATCCTGCCTGCATGTTTTCTTCCCGAAGTTCGTGGCTAACTTTCTCGATCAGTCGAACCAACTCATTATGTAAGAAAGTTTCGTCATTAGTATTATGGTGAAAAGTGTTTTCGCAACTAATACTTTTCTTTTGTCGGTATGACTTAACGGGGGCTTCGTTGCAGCCATTGAGCCTATTAAACAGGCTAAGTCCATTTTTACCAAGTGCTTGTAGCAGTTCATCAGCGGATTGGCTGAGTATATCACCAATAGTATAAATGCCCTTAGCCCGAAGTATTAAAGCAGATTTTTGCCCGACCATAGGTATCTTGTCGATAAGCAGTGGTGATAGAAATAGTCTTTCTGTTCCGGGTAGCACCTGCATTTCACCATTGGGTTTGCATTCATTGGTAGCTATTTTACTAACAATTTTGCTGGATGCTACCGCAAATGATACTGGTAAGCCTGTCTCTTTTGTAATGCGTTGCCGCAATTGGCGGGCATAACTAAAGCATCCAAAGAAGGCATCCATACCTGTCATATCAATATAGAATTCATCTATGCTGGCTTTTTGTACCAAGGGCATGGATTGTCGGATGATGCTAGTGACCATTTGACTATAGTAACTGTAAGCTTCCATACTACCTTTTACTACAATAGCTTCGGGGCAAAGGCTAATGGCCTGGTGCATAGGCATGGCACTGTGTACACCAAACTTGCGTGTTTCGTAACTACAGGCCGATACCACGCCCCGTTGTGCACTGCCTCCAACCAGCAAAGGTTTTCCTTGTAATGCAGGATTTTTAAGCCGCTCGACACTGACGAAAAATGCGTCGAGGTCGAAATGGGCGATACAGGGTTGCGTTGGCATAGAAAAATTTGACAACGCAATCTACTAACTTAATTAGCTTATGCTAAAGATATAATTCTAATAATCCGTCGGGCAGGTCAACGTATACCAGTTTTTTGGCGGTATCAACCTTGATTAAAGATTCCTGATGTAGGGGTATGAGCACTTCTTTACTATTAACAATAATAGTACATAGTAACTGATGGGGTTGCTCAATAACTTCTATAATTTCTCCGAGTTTTTCTTTTTGATTAATAATGGTGCAGCCTACTAAGGACAACACAGAAGTAGGAGCTGCATATTGGGCTACTGCTGTTTCAGGTATCCAAACGGTTTTTTGCAATAGCTTTTTAGCGGCCTCTGGTGAGGCAATATCTTCTATGAACAGCAAGGTTTCCTTGTTACTCTTTGCTTTTGTTTCTGTGAGGAACCAAGGGAAGTAAGTATCGAATTTATCTTGGGTAAAAATGGCTTTTAAACCTTTGAGACTGGTTTTTTTTCCTAAAACATGTTGCAAAACGACTTCGCCTTTAAGGCCATGTACGGCTACAATTTTACCTATAGAAATATAATCGGGCAATGTTTAAATGATAATTTGTGAATGATGATTTTTAATCTGATGCTGATTGAGATGATTGAAACTTAGCTTTCATTTTCCCATATCTGTACTAGCCTTACCAGCACTTCAACTGATTTTTGCATGTCTTGCACACCTACCCATTCGGTTTTGCTATGAATGCCGTGCATACCAGTGAAGATATTAGGACAGGGCAGACCCATAAAGCTAAGCCGACTACCATCGGTACCGCCCCGGATACTTTCCATCTTTACTATAAGTCCGGCGGCTTCGATGGCTTGCTTAGCATAATCGGTAATTTTAGGATGATACTGTAATATCTCCTTCATATTACGGTACTGCTCCTGGGCGGTATAAGTGGCTGTGGCATCGGGATAAGTAGCTACAATATTTGTAGCTATTTGCTGCAGGCGCTGTTCGTGTCTGGCTAGGTTAGCTGTGTCAAAATCACGGATGATAAAGTCGAGGGTGGCCTGCTCGGCAATGCCTTCGAAACGAACCGGATGGATAAAACCCTGCTTGCCGGAAGTAGTTTCAGGGCTCCACTCTTCTTTGGGTAAAGCAGCCAATATTTCGCCTCCAATTTTAAGAGCGTTTACCAGTTTTCCTTTAGCATAACCAGGATGAGCAATCACCCCATTAATAACGATTTGGAACCCATCGGCACTAAATGTTTCATCTTCTAAAGCACCGGCATCACCACCATCAAGGGTATAGCCAACAGTAGCACCCAATTTTTCCATATTAAGTTTAACGGTACCTTTTCCTACTTCTTCATCAGGCGTAAAGAGGAGCCGGATATTACCATGTTTTACTTCAGGATGGGTAGTGAGATAATGCGCCATATCCATAATGATGGCAACCCCACTTTTATCATCGGCACCCAATAAAGTGGTACCACTGGCTGTGATAATATCTTTGCCAATATGCTGTTTTAAGTAAGGATACTTTTCGGTGTCCAGCACTTGTGTTTCATCATCAGGCAAAGTGATGGGCTGCCCGTTATAAGCTTTGTGCAGTATAGGTTTTACGCTGGTACCACTACAATCGGGGGCTGTATCTACATGGCTGCAAAAGCAAACTACGGGAACATTTTTCTCAGTATTAGAAGTAACCGTAGCGTAGATATATCCGTAATGATCTAACTCAGCATTGGCAATGCCCATTTGATGCAATTCTTCCAGCAGAATTTTAGAAAGATCTTTTTGCTTTTCCGTAGAAGGATGTGTGCTGCTTTGCGGATCGCTTTGTGTATCAATCTGAACGTACCGCAGGAAGCGTTCGGTGACGGTATAAGTATAATCTTGCTGAAACATGAACTATATTTAATGGCAAGGTGAAGTAAAAAGTTGATTGCCAAACCTGATTTTTTTCGACCCTTTCCTGTACAAAATCTTCAAAAGAAAATTACCCTTATACATTTGATTATGGCAAACAATGTTTACAAACCACTTATCCCACAAGGATGGCTACGGGCAATTGTGTTTTTTGTGCTTTACATGATTATTGCTATTGGCGCTTCCACATTATTACAACGGGTACTGCCTAGCGGAGCTGATGTAAAAACGAGTACTGACCCGGTGGGGGCTAAGCAAAGAATGTTCTTATTGGGCGTTACACTTCTTACTGCTCTTACGTTTGGCGTGGTGTGGGC
>CAXTDG010000551.1:0-3619 GCA_964242675.1 uncultured Chitinophagaceae bacterium | reverse complement strand
TTTTAAACATCTTGTCTTTTAATTCTTGCCATTCGACATTTGTCAAGCTTCAATTATTAAGTATGCCAGAATAAAATTTTCGGTTTGATTTTTAACCTTAAAAAGCCAAAGAATTGTCTAAAAGGGAAAGTACCCATCTATATCAGAATTCCTGTTGATAGTATCTTAACGGAGCAAACTGAGGTACTACTTAGCGTTTCAAAAAACTTAATCCTTTCAACAATTTGTACAATGAAAGGGACGCAACTCATTACACTTAGTTTACCCCCGCCTTTTTAGAAACGATTTGAGAGCGTATAGATGATGTGTCGTAATAAATTAAAAATTAATATAGACAGTCTGCAATCACTAAGATCAATGATTTATTCCTTTGCTCAGCATCATATCGTTAGTACAAAATAATATCCTATGGTAGAGTAGTGCTAATACAACAGCTGCTTTATTATCTTTTGACAAACTTGATTTTTTTACCTACCTGATGCATCCATTCTTCGGCCATTAGTTCATGGCCGGCAGGCATAGGGTGAATGCCATCCCAAATCCAGTAATCGGCTGGGGCTTTAGACAAGGCTTTGTTGAAAGCATTTTGGAAGGCTATAAAAATAGTATGATATTCTTCACTTAATTTTCTAACTATTTGTTGCCGCTTCTGTACCTCAGCCAGGTACTCATCCCAGCGCTCAACTGTATGTCCTACCTGTAGTATAAAGGGCTGGCATAGCACCAGCTGAATATCGGGCAGAGCTGCTTTTGTCTGGTCGAGCAGGCGGCGGTAGTTGCTCTCGTATTGTTCCGCAGTAAAATCGGCATTGCCTTGAATAAAAGCACTTATATCGTTGATGCCGACCAAAATACTCAACACATCTGGTTTTATATCCAAAGTGTCTTTTTGCCAGCGATCAGCAAGGTCGGTTACTTTATTTCCACTAATTCCACGGTTGAAAAAGTGTAACCCTCTTTCAGGGAAATTGTACCAAAGTTTGCTGGCAATTATGTACTGATAACCATGACCCATTACATGGTTCCAATCATTGTTTCGGGTACGGTTGCCATCCGTTATAGAATCGCCTTGAAACAAAAAAGTGAGTCCTGCTGTGCTGTTAGAATCAATGTTGTTTGGCAGTGCTTGTAGTAACTGTGGAGCAAACGCTGCCGCTGCTCCTAATGCAACAGATTTTTTCAAAAAGTTTCTTCGTTTGCTGTAATAGTGGTCGAGCATTAGTAAAACGTAATTGGTGAAGAACAAAGATTATTTTGAAACCGTTAATTGATAGCCTTTGCCTGCTTGTGCGAAAGCTATTGCGCCAGCTTTATTTTATTTTTGGGGGGTAGTTTTACACTAAATATTTTGAAAGATACGGATGTTCTTACCTGGTATATATCAGTATTCTTACCTTTTGCAATAGCAGATAGTAGCATCTCCTATTGCCAATTGATAACTATTTCGTTGTCGGTTTTGCCATAGTTGCCTGTAAATACGGCATCTCTTATTAGTAGCAGATAACCGGGTGCTTCCAGATTTATATTGTCCATGATTGGACCGCCAGATCACAGCGAACTTTCATTTAGTTGCAACAATTCCTTTTTTTAATTAGCAAAAATCATGGTGCCCAACCTGGTGTTGCCTGCTAGTAAGGCTTTGCTTCATAGAATGACCGGTTGTTGACATCATAATTTTAATTTTTTTGGCTAATTACGACCAGCGATAGAAAGTCAAATAAGTGGAAAGTTATCTTTTTCATGTTAGGCTATCTCAAGCATTTCAAATTGCTTTTCCGTACAAAATTGTCGAAAATAAATTATATCTTATAAGGACATGGTTTTCCGGTCAAGTTAGATGGCAAACGATTATGCAAGTAGAAATTTAATTCAAAATATTCTTATCCAAATTGATAAAAAAGCAAGGTTGCCGTATAATGCGGGAACAGAAATATAAGAGTTCAGAATTGATATTGGACAGTAAATTAGTTGTGTTATAAACATGTGTGTAATTTATTAAATATATACAACTAAAGTGTAACTAATACACAGTGTTGTTGGTAATGTTAGTGTCTTAATTGCTTCGTGCCAAAATAGTTTTATACCCTCTACTGATGAAATTTTATCAATTCATAATAGTTTTTAAATCATTGCTCTATTGCAGTTTTTACAGCAGAGAAGTTTGTATAAGTTTATTTATTCGAAAACGATAAACTGCTATGATGAAAAGAGAATTGTACCCTTTTTTACGAGCAAGATTACGCTCTATTTCGCTGATATTTCTTTTACTTACCTCTCATGCTTTATTAGCCCAAAAAACAGTAACCGGAGTTGTATCCTCTAATGATACTGCTACCGTAGGTGCTACCGTACTGGTAAAAGGAACCACCATTGGTACCAGAACTGGAACAGATGGCTCATTCACTATTTCTGTACCGGCAGGTAAGACTACACTGGTTTTTACTTCCGTAGGTTACGAGCAGCAGGAAGTAGTCATCGGCAATAGCACTTCTTTGAGAGTAAACTTGAAATCATTAGCTACTAATTTGAATGAAGTAGTGGTAGTTGGTTATGGTACACAAAAGCGTAAAGACCTGACGGGCTCAGTAAGTAGCGTGGGCGCCGACCTGATTGAGAAGGTGCCGGTTGTTTCTGCAACGCAGGCGTTGCAAGGCCGGGCTTCCGGGGTACAGATTACCAACAATGATGGTGCACCTGGTGGTAATGTTTCTGTATTGATACGGGGTATAGGTAGCTTGGCAGCTGGTGGTAATAACCCTTTGTATGTAATTGATGGTTATCCTACGCAAGGTGGCATCACTAACATTAATCCAAACGACATTGCTTCGATAGACGTATTAAAAGATGCATCGTCTACTGCTATATACGGTATCAGGGCAGCTAACGGCGTTATTATCATTACTACTAAAAAAGGATTGAGGAACAGGACGCAGATTTCCGCAGATATGTATGAGGCCGTACAGACAGAACCTAAAAAGTACAATCTGTTGAATGCCCAGCAATTTTCTGCTTTATCAAACGATGTAGAAAAAACACAGCCAACTTACGTTCCGTTTTCGCCCTGGCGAAATGGAGCCAACTTACATACTGTTAACTGGCAGGATGCTGTGTACCGTGGCGGTCTTACTCAAAACTATAGCGTTGCCATACGAGGCGGTAGCGATAAAGTACAGACTTCTGCTTCTTTCGGTTATTACAATCAAAAGGGCATTGTAATCGGTTCTTACTTTAAAAGATTTACAGTAGGTCTTAATCTTGATTACCAGCCTTATAAATGGATGAAATCTTCTACCAGTGTGAAGTACAGTAACCAGGATGCTAATACCCCGTTGGGTACTAGTGGCACAACAGGGTTAGGAGGACTGTTCAACTTAGTAATCAATCCTCCTACCTTGGACAGTGGCAACAAACTAACCAACCAGGTAAAAGATGCCAATGGGAATTATGGTTTTTACAATCCTATCAATCCTAATACTTCTAAGTTCAGCAATCCTGTTTACGCTGTTGAGACAAATAAGTATAAAAACATTTCGAACTTTTTGCTGGCTAATTCATCTTTAGAAATTGCCTTATTTAATGGATTTAAGATTAAAACAAATGGCGGCGTAAACTTAAGCGG
>CAXTDG010000550.1:0-3629 GCA_964242675.1 uncultured Chitinophagaceae bacterium | reverse complement strand
CCTGAGACCCTCTGATTAACAGTCGTAGGTTTTTCATTTCTCTTGCTTTCCATTATTTCGTAAGTGATTGATAATCAATATTTATTTCTTCTTTTGTTTGCTCTTGTCTTCTCTTTATTGTATCTTTAAGGTCACATTTGAGGTCACATAAGGTCACACGAAAACAAGAATAACATGGAAAAAGCACAAGCGTCAGTCTCTTTATTTTTGGATGCATCCCGGCCAAACGTCGAAAATAAATGCTTAGTAAAGCTGAATATTTACTGTAAGCCGAATAAAAAAAGATACCCTACAGCATTTCATCTTACTGCTGAGGAATGGGAAAAACTTAATGGTGCAAAACTGAAAGATGAATTATTGAAAGGCATTCGGCAGAAGCTAAATGCACTGACTACCAAAGCAGAGAAAGTTATAAAAGACCTTGATACTTTTTCATTCATTGCTTTTGAAGAAGCTTTTTCAGGTACTGAAAAGGCTGCTAAAAGTTCCAAATTGCAGGTATGGTTTGATGATTACATAAAAGTGTTAGAAGCAAAGGAACGTGTTGGCACAGCCGCTTCTTATAAGACTACTATTAATTCACTAAACGAATTTAAGAAAGGGCTGCACCTGCAGGATATTACACCCGGCTTTCTCGAAAGCTATGAAGCCCATATGCTGAAAAATGAGAAGTCAGTTAGTACCATTGGTATTTACTTACGTCAGTTGCGGGCTATTATTAACCAGGCGATAGAAGCTAGTGCTTTACCTGCGGATAAATACCCTTTTAAGAAGTATACGATCCCTGCCGGCCGAAACATTAAAAAAGCGTTAGTCAATGATGATGTAGAACGATTACTAGCTCACATTCCAGAAAGAGCAGACCAGCAAAAAGCAATAGAGTACTGGACAATTTCCTATTTGTGTAGTGGAATAAACTTCGCAGATATTATTCAGCTTAAGCCTTCCAACATCAGCGGGAGTTTCATGTATTACTTCCGCCAAAAAACAAAGAACACAAAGAAAAAGGATCTACGCCCAATTAAGGTAGGGCTGAATGAAAGAGCCATTTTTCTAATCAACAAATGGAAAAATACCAATCCTGACAATCCCTATCTTTTCCCCATATTAGAGCCAGGTCTTTCTGCCAAAACCATTAAAAACAAATGTCAGCGTTTTATCAAGTGGGTAAATGCACACATGAATGATATTCGAACAGAATTAGGAATTGCTCAGAAAGTGGGTACCTACGTAGCTCGCCATACTTTCTCTACAGTGCTTAAAAGAAAGGGTGCCCCAACAGAATTTATAAAGGAATCTCTGGGCCATGCATCTATTGCTACTACTGAAAACTACTTGGACAGCTTTACTGACGACACAAAATTACAGTACGCCAATTTACTTTAGCTTGCTGATGCTAATCAATGGAAATTAAAATACTTCACGGCTTTATACACGATTCACTAAAACCTTGGACGTTCGATTTAAAAAATACTAGACGTTTAGTAGAGATAATCAAGGAAGCACAGATCATTACAACAGAAAACTACAAAAATCTCTCTGCTGTTATATCTGTGTTGTTGCAGGACCATCCAGTCTTGCAAAAAGAATTAGTGCCAGTAAACAACGCTAATCTTTCAGTCAGGCAATTACCTTTTGCGGCTGAGTTGCCGGATTATAGCGATACTACTACGCATTACTTCAAATTACTCATTGATGCTGAAACTTTACGAGTATTCAATTTTGTACTTGATAAGTCGAATGATTGGAAAATAGAAGTAGATGTGCTCTATCATATAGAAAACATCCTTACCAATATAAAAACGCTTTCCATTCAAACAGCGGATGAGCTACAAGATAGAGGGTTGACTACAAAAGCTAATGGCCAGAGTGATGTTGTTCATTACACTTTATATTATCTAAAGCATAGCTTGATAGCTTTATATTTCAGTATTCAGGAAGAATTCAAAACACAACTTACGCATACAACTACACTAAAAGATTTTTACTTACATCATTTGCAGGAACGTGTTGCAGATATAGTTGGGCTACAACAGCTACAGCCATCAACTGAATCGGTTCAAAAAATTAGTAAGAAACTAAAATTGTCCTTTGATTTCAAAGGGCATCTACCTGCTCTTAAAACTGTTTTAAATCAGTTAACGGCCACAGTGGATCTGGTAAATGAAAATCTCAATACGGTGGATGATCTGTACAATCTATTGACTGCGAGAGAAATTGTGCCTGGAGCAGTATCTATTAATATCGGTTGCGAAACGGTAGAATTCAGATATATTATTGATCGGCTAAAACCTTACTTCAGCAGATTTAAGCCATCAGTTATAGAACAGACGGCAAGTTTTAAATCCAATCAGGGTAATCCATTTCAAGCCCAAAATCTTTATTCAAGTAAGATAGATGCACCTAAAAGAAAAGAAGATATTGACAGTATTCTCAAGCAAATGAAATAAAGAACATTGAGATCATTGAGATTTCTCATTGAGATATAAGTACCTCAACCTTTCCCCCTTTCATCATTTCGAGGTTTGCTCCATCAAAAAATAAAATGATGGCAAACGAAAATTTGATTCTCGAAAAGCTCACCGAAATCGCTAACAAGCTGGATGAGCAGAACCTGTTACAAAAAACAACTCTCACATTTAATGAGGCTTGTAAGTTTCTGGATATAAGCGATTCGCATTTGTACAAGTTGACCAGTACGAAGCAAATCCCTCATTTCTGTCCACAGGGCAAAAAATTATACTTCAAGCGGATAGAGCTGGATGATTGGCTACAACGCAATCCCCAGGCTACGCAACACGAATCAGAAGAGCAGGTAACCGACTACCTGGTCCGTAGCAAACGCAGCAAGTAAAATTTTATCACTGAAAAGCAGAAGCACACCATGGCATCTTGTACCATATTCAGAAACTTTGCTACACCAGTAGTCAACAAAGCTCTACTGGTTTTAGCAAAAGATATAGCCTCAGATACTTACAAATCCCAGGTAGAAGAAATCCGACAATTGCTGGCACAGGGGCAGGTAGAAGCCGCACAGGAAAAAAAGCAACAACTACTGGCTTTTACCCCTTCTTCTACTTTTAAAGAAAAACGTAAGCTATCTCATATTGACGAGTACAGTGGCTTTATACATCTCGATTTTGATAAACTTTCGCCGGAGCTGTTAGAAATGGCTTTTCTGGTTATTACGCAGCAGCCCTTTACATTTCTTTGCTTTCGCAGCCCCAGTGGCAACGGCATCAAAGTATTTGTGGAGGTAGATACTCCGCAGGAACAGCATGACATAGCTTATAGCCAAGTTGTAGCACATTATGAAAAAGCAACTGGCTTAAAAGCCGATGTAAAGTGTAAAGACATTACCCGGCTTTGCTTTTTTAGTTACGATCCGCAGCTATACAAAAACCTAAACTATCGCAAGTTTGAGGTGGCCCTTCAGGCAGCGGAAGAGCCGGAAGAAGTTAAAACAAAACCTGCACAACCTGCCAATACAGATAGCAGCTACGATGCACTTTTCCAACGCCAGATAGAATTTACAAACCTAAAAGCGCAATACACCAACGGTAGCCGTAACAACTACATCTACTTGCTGGCCTCCAATTGTAACAGGGTGGGGCTTCCACAAGAGGCTA
>CAXTDG010000549.1:565-3646 GCA_964242675.1 uncultured Chitinophagaceae bacterium | reverse complement strand
GCCCAGGTGTGTGTATTGATCTAAATGTGCCTCTACAATGCCATTGATAGCATGGCCTGTAGCTTTGAATTGTGCCAGCAATTGCAGTGTGCCGTGTTCTATTTGCTGCAGCATATCCGGCTTGCCATCGGGGTGGTGCATATCGGCATAGCGGGTGGTCTGGTCTACCAATGTTTCATCCCGTAGCGGCTTGAATAATTCCCAGGTTTGCACCAGGTTGATAACGGCTGCATACTGCGTTTGTGTACGGATGTCGTAATCACCGGCATCGTACCAGCCGCCTACATTCAGGCCCGGAATATGCTCGCCACCTCTGTATTTTGTATCGGTCGTTGGGCCTTGTGCATACAGGTCGAAATGTTCATGATTTACCGGTGCCTGCAAAGCATCATCCAGGTGAGATGCACCATGCCAAACCCGGTACGCTTCATTTACAAATAAGTGATCCATCTGCACTGGCATGTACACATCCAAAGTGGGGTGCCAGGCCGTTTGGTACACATCAGCCGCTATGCGGAATGGCTTGGTGCGAATACCGGCATATTCCAGCATGTATAAACCGGGAGCTTGTACAGATGAAAAATCAAAAGTGAGATAGTGATACCGTAAGTAATTTCCCCAAGGCTTTGCAGCGCTGGTTAATACTGTGGTAAATGAGCCATCAGCTTGTATTTGCAGCAGCTTTGCGGTGGCTTGTGGCTTATCGTTTTTATCCAGTTCAATAACGGCAATTTTTTGCTGTGCCGGATGATAACCGGTTTGCGAATGTTCGATAACAGGCTTACGAGTCCAGCCTGAAATGGTGTTCGCATTTAAGAGCCAGCTAATCACTTCACCGGTTTTGCCGGAAGGAATAAGACTACGCACTACAAACCAGCCGTTCTGTGCTTTGTCCCGGCCATCGTACAATTGAACATCTGTTGCATTGCTGGTTACCGTAACCCGTTTTTCAGCATCTTCCGGTGCCAATATTATCCTTTTACCAGTGGCCAGTGGTTGTGGTTCGGTAGCGCCATTGTTAAGCGTCATAGTGCTGGTAGGGTATAGCGGAAATACGCCGCTATAACTATCTGCCTGAAAGGTTTTGCCGAAATAAACAGATGGAATAAATTCTAAATTAAATCCAGCTTTGTCTTTGAGTGCATCGGGCAATTCTTTATCCAGCACAACGGTAATGTGCATGCCATCTGCTGCACCTGTAGCCCTAATAGTATAGTTGAAATTATAAGCAGGATAGCTTAATTGTGTTTCAATAGAATTGTCTGTTTTGTTTACGCTTCGCTTAATGACTTGCGGGATAGAATCCCATTGTTCAGGTGTGGGATTTAAACGAACATCGCCGTTGGTAGCAGTACGGATGCCATGCTGAATAATTTCAACACCGCTGGCTTTTTCATCGCCAAACAGCCCGTAGCGATTGCTAAACACCATCATGTTGAAGCCTTGCTTTTCAAAATAACCAGCATCGTTTACGATGGCTTTTGCAGCAACAGGAGCCTGGCCATAAACCGTTGCTCCGCTTAGCACAGCAAGGGCTGATGCAATGCAGTAGGTTAAAAACTTTTGTTTCATCATAGCGTACAATCGTTGCTGTTAATTCAGTTTTTTGGCAAAGGCTTTTTTCCCATATCCTTCTATTTGAAAGCCAGTTGTGTTATTCTGCGAAACGGTAAAATCAATATTTAAAAATTCTGCGGTTGCGTAAAACGATTCTTCATTTGCCGCCTGTAAAATGTATTTGTTGGTTGGAGAGAAGTATAACACCAGTTGGTTGGCCTCTGCCTTTAATTCTAACTTGCTACTGTCTTCCAATTCGTATTTACCAACATACTTGCTGAGTACTGCCGCTGATGGATGAATGAGTGGTTTTGCAAATACATACTGTAAGCCACGGGCATAGCCTTCGCCCTTGGTGCCGGAGTGGCCGGTGTTTTCCAGTACACGGCTTTGTACCTGTAAATTTTTGCTTTGCTGAGTGGCTAAATAATCCGTTAATTTTTTAAATCCCGGAACGCTTCTTTCCACGCTACCTACGCACATAAACAGCTTTGCCGAAGGATTTTGTTTACTCTGAAAATAGCTTTTGCTGTATTGGTACAACACTTCATTATCCCACATAAAAGCCGGGCTGGCGGCTACATACCGCTGAAACAAATTAGGCTGTGTAAACAAGGCATACATCGTAAATAATCCACCTAAGGAACAGCCAACTAAAGTGCGATCTTTCGCATCGGCTTTATAGGTAGTTTCTATCAACGGGAATACCTCTTTTTGCAACACGGATAAAAACTTTTCCGCCCCGCCGCTTTGTGGCAATCGCTGCTCTTTGGTAGGTGTATAATCTCTTGCCCGCAGGCTGTCAGGATTAGGATTGGAGCCGCCCCAGGTAACGCCTACAATAATCATTTTAGGGATAAAGCCATCGTAATATTGTTCGCCATATAAGGCACTGAGCAACGCAAAATCCCACTGCGAATCCATAAGGTAAACGACGGGATATTTCTCAGTGCTGGTGCTGTACCCGGCAGGAAGCATTACCTGCAACTGGTACTCCTGCCCCGCCACAATATTGGAAGTAAATTTCCTGATTTCGGAACCATGAACAGCAACCTCTGGCAACTGTGCCTGGGCATGGCTTACCGCACTAAGAAGCAGGAACGCAAAAAGTAATTTCATGGTTTAAATGGGGGTTGAATAATAATTAAAGAAGAAGATAAATTTCACTCTAACTGAATGGCGAAATAGGTGCAGGGCGCTTTACCTTTATTCTGGATAGCATGCAGGTTGTTGGAGGCTAAAAAGTAAACGCTGCCTGCTTTGCCCGGATAGAAATCTTTGCCAATTTGCATTTCTGTTTGCCCTTCGGTAACGATGACTATTTCAGGGGCTATATGCGTATGAGGGTCGTGGCTTTTGAAGCCAGGGTTTAAAGTAGAAGCATGTATTTCCACCCGGCGGCTCATGGCGGTAGGGCGGTTCAAAAAATCACGGCGGCCACCTTTGGCATTTCCCCTAAAAGCAATGGTATCCCAATTGATAATCTGGGAACTGCCGGATGCGGTGCCTCGTTCCAAATCTTTC
>CAXTDG010000549.1:0-555 GCA_964242675.1 uncultured Chitinophagaceae bacterium | reverse complement strand
TATTGTATTCTAAAGTGTAATAGCTGCAATGCTTCTGCAATCCTTGTATGGCATAGCTTTCACCCGGCATTAGCAAAATGATACTACCCGATGATAAAGTGTAGCTTGAGTCTTTCATCTGAAGCAATAATTTACCCGACTGAACTATGATGATACATTCTGAAGTATCGGTACGTTTTGTGGGTGTTGGCTTAGGGTCTTTCTTATCAGTATATAAGTCGTTACCGCTTACCCTTAACCACTTCATGTCATGTGCTCCACCTTCAAATAACAGTGGTGAGGTAGTAGCTACCTTATTTGATTTGAGATGGTCTACCCAGTCAGATACCCCCGACAAAATTGTATCCCTTTGTGCTGTTGCTAACAGCGGCAATAAAAAACAAAATAGGGCAATTATTTTTTTCATACAATCATTTTTAAGGATGTGTTATTTGCGTAGCAGCTGTGGTTCATTATCTCATTTGCTTAATGGTACATGGCGTTGCGTAATATTGCCAGCCGCTTTGGGCTATAGCAGCATCCAGCTTGCCATTAAATACAATTAGTCTATACTTC
>CAXTDG010000548.1:984-3651 GCA_964242675.1 uncultured Chitinophagaceae bacterium | reverse complement strand
TTCTAAATGCGTCCAAAAATTAAAAGAGATTGCAAAAACATTTTTTAAAACGATAATTATCCGCAGAACCTATTTATTTTTTCCGCTTCTTTGAACCCTGACACTTACTGAAGAAGCTGAAAATGAGAATTATCCCACGGAATATAGTATGGGTACTGCGAAACGGCCTGCTGCTGCTGTTGCTAATGACGTTGCTACGGATTGTTTTTTGGCTGGTATTCCCCAACCCATCCCCGCAAAACGCTACAGATGCCTTTATACTGGGCCTTCGCTACGACGTTCGCACTGTGGCCATCCCCACCTTACTTGTGTGGCTGCTTAGCAGTATCCCCGCACTTAACCCGTTTGTAAACCGGGCGGCTACCCGGTTATGGAATGCTGTTTACCTGATACTGCTGTTTATACTGCTACTTTTTTATGCCACCGATTTTGCCCATTATGCCTACCTGCACCAGCGGCTGAATGCCAGCATACTCGGGTATTTGCAGGATACGCTTGTAAGCACAGAAATGATTTGGCAGAGCTACCCAATTGTAACCGGCCTGTTGGGTATGTTTATTTTTCTACTGCTGATGTATGCTATATTGAGGCATAATTTCCGCCGCACCAACCGGTATGCACCGGTTAGGAGCAGGCCATACTGCCATGTATGCTCACTTCTGTTTTGTTTGTTGCTCCTGTTATTTATACATGGCCGGGCAGGCAGCAGGCCATTGCGCTGGAGCGATGCTTTTACCATTAATAATGATTACAATGCTAACCTTTCGCTGAATCCCTTTCAATCGTTTTGCAGTACCCTGGTTTTTAGCAACCCGGCATACGATGCTAAAAAAATAAAAGACTCTTACCCACTGGTGGCTGCCTACCTGGGCGTGCCCAACCCCGATAGTAAAACGCTTAGCCTGCGGCGTGATGTGGCGGCAGCCGTACCAAAAGATACACTGCACCAACCGCTGAATGTAGTGCTGGTTATCTGCGAATCGTTTAGTGCATATAAAAGCAGTATGTGGGGCAATCCGCTTAATACCACGCCCTATTTTGATTCGCTATGCAAACAGGGTGTTTTTTTCGACCATTGCTTTTCGCCCTGCTATGGCACGGCCCGTGGTATATGGGCCATCGTTACCGGAGTGCCCGATGTATCGCTGGTAAGCACCAACAGCCGCCGGCCACCATTGCAAAGCCAGCATACTATTATCAACGATTTTAGAGCGTACGAACGTATTTTTTTTACCGGTGGTAAAGCTAACTGGGCCAACTTGAACAGCTTGCTACAGCGCAATATTGATAGCCTGCGTACATATGAGCAGGACGATTACCATGCGGCCAAAGTGAACGTGTGGGGCATTAGTGATAAGAACATGTTCCTGGGAGCTAATAAGGTACTTGCACAGGAGAAGAAACCTTTTTTTGCCATTATCCAAACAGCAGATAATCACCGGCCATATACCATACCCCCGGAAGACAAGCAAGTATTTCTCTCGAAAAAAGCACCTGTTACAATACTGCGGCAGTATGGTTTTGAAAGTGAGGATGAGTACAATGCTTTCCGCTATACCGACTTTTGCGTAAAGGAATTTATGAATGCGGCCAGCCGGGAAGCTTACTACAACAATACAGTGTTTGTGTTTGTGGGCGACCATGGCATTCGTGGCAATGCCAAAGCTATCTTCCCTGATATATGGACGCAGCAGGGCCTTACTGCATTGCATGTGCCTTTGCTGTTTTACCAGCCTGCCTTGCTGCAACCTAAACGGCTTGGTTTGTTTGCCTCGCAAATGGATGTGCTACCTACCATTGCCGGTATTTGTGGTATTGCCTATACCAACACTACCATGGGCATGGATCTGTTGGACAGTACCCGGTTGGCATTTTATGCACAAGGAAAAAAAAGGATACCCATTTTTGATGATTTAAGGCAACAGGCCGGGGCACTACAGGGCAATATATTTTACGAACAATCCTTCACCGGCGAAACCGGCCGCCTATTTAGTTCGGTTGATAACAATATACCCTCCGGCAATACCGATTCAATTGCACAGGCGCTACATTCCTTTACCAATGCCTGGATAGAATGGAGCCGCTACCTGGCAGAAAATAATAAGAAGTTGAAGCAATAGTTTTTCTTTATCGTCTCGATTTGAATACATTTATAACCACATAGACACAGTAGGCACAACTTGTCCCAAAATAGTCGTGGATAGATTGGTTTGAGATGTATATAATCAGCTATTGTACTCTACTGTTACCTTTCCAGTGTTAAAATATAGTGAGGGAAGAACACATAGCTTTACTTCTATCATTCATTCCTATGTTTTTATGTGGTAAAAATTAATCCTATACTTTCAAATTGAGATACTACTGTTTTTCTTCATTTCTGATTCTTTGGTGAACATACAGGGAATACGATTTTTTGCTGTTAAACCTTGGTAGAAAGTAGTGCAGCAAAATGTATTAAACATTATTACCTTATTAAGTTCTGTCTTTAATAAGGTTATAATAAGAGATAAGCTGACGGTGTTTCTACTAAGGTTTAACAGCCACCTGTAATAATTCGAATGTATTGAATACAGTCAACACGCCTAAGACCCTCACTTTTTTTCACTCCTTTTCTTGCTATCCATAATAGCCTGGTAAGGGCCATACTTGGGCTGCTTTTCAGAGAAA
>CAXTDG010000548.1:0-974 GCA_964242675.1 uncultured Chitinophagaceae bacterium | reverse complement strand
TCCGGGGCTGCGAGTTGATAACAGCAGCAATATCCCAGGCCTGCTCGTCCGTAAGTTGCGGTGCCTGGTAGGTAGCGCCAAAAGGCATATTATTTTTGATGAACCCTGCCAGCTTAGAAATTTTATAAATGCCTGCACTCACATTATAGCTATGCGAACCCCACAAAGGCGGATAAGTGTAAGAGGAAAAATCTGCCGATAGCACCCCTTCCCCATTTGGCCCGTGGCATGTAATGCACTTAGCCCGGTACAAGAGGTTACCATTTGAGGGATTCGCAGCTCTTGCAAGAAAAACGGGCTGCTGCGTACCACTTGCTGCCTTTGCCGAAACTTCCTGGGCCGTATTGCCTACCCACTTAATGTAAGCAACCATGGCCTGCATTTCTTTACTGTTGGTATCCAGTTTTTTCCCGTTCAGGCTTCGCTCCATACAGTCATTTACCTTATGCTCTATCGTTTCGGCCGTACCGCTGCGGTTGCTGAATTTGGGATAATTGACCGCCACGGTAAAATAGCTGTTGGCATATAACTGTGTCCCTGCTTTTAAATGGCAGTTCTGGCAATTCATCCCATTGGTTAAGGAACCCAATGTGCCTTTAGGCCCCAGGTAATGAGCCGTGTTTTGAATTAATTCCTTTCCATAATTAATTACCGCTTCATCGCCTGCTTTTGTACCGGCAGTTTGATTAACCGGTTGCTTCTCTGAGGTAGCCGTGCAGGAAATAGTAACGACAGATATAGCCATCATAAGCATCCATGCCAGCGGGCTGAATACATTAGAAACAGTGCTAAAACGTATTACAATTTTTACCATAGTGGAATGTTTGGGAAGAGTACTGCCACATCCTTATTTTGAAGATAAATCTCTGTGTATATACCCTTTCAACTGGTAATCGGTAATAACGGTTTGGGCAGACAGGGCTACTCTTACCCAGGGAAACATTTGTGCTTTATCAATATTAATAAAGTTCATA
>CAXTDG010000547.1:0-3662 GCA_964242675.1 uncultured Chitinophagaceae bacterium | reverse complement strand
ATATATAAATAGGGAAGGAACTGAAGTTATAAAGCCAATCTATACTGAATTAGGAGACTTTAATGATGGATTAGCATTAGTAAAATTGAATGGCAAAGTAGGATACATAAGTGAAAGCGGAAAGGCCATTATTGAACCAAAGTATAATGATGGTAAAGATTTTAATAATGGATTAGCAACTGTTCAAATACATGGAAAATGGGGATATATAAATAGGGAAGGAACTGAAGTTATAAAGTCCATCTACTCTAAGTTATCAGATAGTAGTTATTTTATCGATGATTATGCGGCTATTTATTTAGATAACAGGTGTGGCTTTATTGATAAAACTGGCGTTACAAAAATTCCTTTTATTTTTGACACTGCAGAATCTTTTCATAAAGGTTTTTCAAAAGTGGTGATTAACGGGAAAACAGGTATTATTGATAAGAGTGGAAAGTTTGTCGTTCAACCAGTGTATGATGAAATAATATACTACGAATGTAGTCCTGAGCAAACTGCAATAGGTGAATTGCATAGTAAATGGAGGTATATAAATTTCAAGGGAAATAATACTTCAATTACTCCAGCCGAATTTGATGAGTTTAGTTGCTTTGCAGATGGGTACGCAAAGGTTAATCAGGGAGGAAAGGTTGGCTTTATTAATTCTAAAGGAAAGATAGTTATTCCTATCATTTACGATGATGCTCATGTTTGTAAAAATGGACTCTTTTATGTCACTCAGAAGAAAAACGGATTCTATATTAATAGGTATGGTATTCAAGTAACGTCAAAGACTTTATAACAAGGAACATTATTCTAAGCCGCACTATTATCTGCCTGTTAAAAGTATATTTACCATTGCAGTATTTTAGAATTGTAGTCATCCAGCACATTAGAAGGCAGTCCTTTAAGATAGATTTCAGTGGTCTTAGTGCTAGAATGTCCCAGCATGGTACTGATGGCAACTAAAGGAACTTGTAAAAACAAAGCTTGAGTAGCGAAAGAGTGACGGCTTACATAACTGGTCAGATTCGTTTCAATACCACACATTTCAGCAACCACTTTCAATTTCTTATTGTACCGTTTCCTTGCCCATTGAATTTCCTTTTCCTGAGTCAGAATGGTATCAGTCTTCAAAATGGGAAAAACATAGTCTCCTGAGTGCTTGTAATAGGCTAGTATGGCATCCAATGCAGGAGTTACTTTAATATCATAAATCTTCTTCGTTTTACTTCGTCTGTAGATGATACGGCCATTCTGATTGTCTGACCTCTTCAGATGAGCCATATCAGTGAAGTTCATGCCGTACATCATGTAACTAGCGACAAAATAGTTTCTTGCATTAAAGCAAGGATGCCCTTTCTCTAAAGTTAAGCCGATAATATTGTTCAGGTATTCCTTATCGATAGCTCTCTTCTGCGTAGGTTCACTCTTGATTTTGTAATCGTTGAAAGGATACTGCTCTTTATCAGCCTTCCCTTCTTTAATGGCCTTATTGTAGACTGCCCGAACGGTACGCATGTAAACCGATAAGCCATTGATAGCATTACCCTTACCGAGGAAATGTGTTTCAAACTTCGTCAGAAAGTTATAGGTAATTTGATCAAATTTTAAGTCTTTCCCGCCGAGATACGATTTCATTGCGCCAGTAACCCCTTGATAGCAACGGGCGTTTCCAGGTTTTCCTACTGCTTTCATCCTTTCTATCAATTCATCCGAGTAGGTGAAAAAGGAGATGCTGCCATTAGCACAGATTTTTTCTTTAAGAGCATGTATTGACAAGCCGCTTACTTCGCTCTTGAGAATAATATCCGTTGCATCAGCTTTGCGCTTTTGAATTTCATTATTCATCCTCGTCACCGGACCAGGGCAGGATTTTTTGATGATTCGCTTTTCTTCATCCCAATATTTTTGCTCCACACACAGGTCAAGCGGAATAGGCATTGTCAAACCTTGATGAGCCAATCGCATAATAATAGGATAGGTGCCGTCCTTTTTTGCCCGCCTGGTATCCAGTGAAATAGTGATAGTGGTACTCATAGCGAAAATCTTTTATCTCTTAAAGGTACAAAAAATTTGCACTGGATTTGCACTAAACTTATGGTTTATTATGAATCACAATGGTTGAACATGAAACGTAAGATACTGATTAACAATACATATTGTAGTATATAAAACCATAATAAAACATATTTTCCTCGTCTTACAAGCAGAGGGTCCGCGGTTCGAGCCCGTGTGCTCCCACAAAGAAAGCCTTACAAGTAATTTTGTAAGGCTTTTTTCATTTTACGACTTAATTCAATTTATTTAGGTACTCCTCTATTTACTCCCATTTATTTCTTTAGAAAGGGCTGCTACTTCTTTCAGTAGTAATGGAAAAGCCGGTTGCGCCATTCCACCATGGTCGAAGCCATCTAGTTCGTACAGCCGGGTACGTTTGTGGCCAGCTAGTTTCATCATACGTAGCAGGTAAGCATTTTCTTCGTAGCGGCCCAGCAGTTCCATTTCCCGGTCGCCGGTAATGAGCAGCATGGGCGGTGCATCGGCCCGTACAAAGTACAGGGGAGCATATTCATCAATAACAGGTTGTGTATCCTTAATGCCCCTTTCCTGCCGGATGGTGTAGTGCGTAATAGCCTGGCCACTAAACGGTATTAGCCCGGCAACACTATTTGCATCTATGCCGTATTTGCTCAACCATTTTTTGTCCAGTGTAATCATCATACCCAGGTAGCCACCCGCCGAATGGCCGGAAATAAAGATGAGTTTGGTACTGCCACCATAGCTACCAATGTGCTGGTACACCCAGGCAACTGCTGCTGCTGCGTCTTCAATATAGGCTGGCGCTGTGGCTTTGGGCGATAATCGGTATTCCACTCCTACTACAGCATAGCCTTTTTCCATTAGTGCTTTCGGTATTTCCTTACTGCCACCAGTTAGGCCACCACCATGAAACCAAACAATGGTGACAAAGTTTTTTACGCCTTTTGGATAGTAAATATCCAGCGTACACTGAGCAGAAGTGTACGCATCCCTTTGATTGATAGAATCTGCGTAGTAATGAATGGACTTTTCAGTTGTGTACGGTTGCTGTGCAATGGCAGCCAGGGTATGCAGGCACAACAAAAACAGAAGAAACTTTTTCATACAGACAAATGCTTTATAGACTTCAATATTAGGCAACGTTGCCTGTAGTAAACAATAATCTGCTGAAAATGTGGCAAGGGCCTTTTCAGAAAAAAGCCCCTTAAAAAGGGGCTTCTGTTAGGCCACTCGGAAAAACAAACATACGGGTGTACTCGGTAGTGAAACAATTTATGCCATACATAAGTTCAATTCAAAAGAAAGAATTTCTTAATCTAAAGTACCGCTGGAAAATTGTAAAACTGATTTGCTAAAAGATGCTGTAGATGATAGTGGTACATAGCTAACAACCCGGTAGCCTGTTACATTTGCCCAACATGAAGACGCTTATTTATCAGTTCAACAGACTAAAGTCAGTAACCCGCCTGCTTATTTGCCTGGGTTTATCTATTGTGGTTTTAGTAATAGTATTAGCGTTAAAAGTTGAACTGACCACTAGTGTTTTAATCACCTGGGCAACCTTTGCCTTTTTGCTAAGCCTGGGCTACTGGATCACTTTTTTTACTGTAGCCGATATTGATACATACATGGAGGCC
>CAXTDG010000546.1:0-3666 GCA_964242675.1 uncultured Chitinophagaceae bacterium | reverse complement strand
TTTCCGGTTATTATTTTCACTACTCCATTCTTTCCTTTATCACCATATTGGGCAGAAGCAGTTTCGCCTTTCAATACATCAATAGTTGCAATTTCTTTTGGATCCAAAGCATCAGCTTTTTCCTTACTGGCTTCAACGCCGTCAATCACATATAAAGGGACGCCTTGCTTAGTTGCATAACCATTCACCACTACTTCTCTCAGATCTTTTTTAGGCTGATCTTCATCAAAGGTTACTTCATTTTTCGCCAGCTTGTGGCCAACAACAACTCTTTCGGTCAAGTCTGGTTTTGTGGTTATTTCAACTACTCCATTCTGGCCTTTGCTACCATATTTTGTACCAGCACTTTCCCCTTTTAAAACGTTTACTGTTTTAATTTTCTTCTGATCCAGCGCTGCCACTATTTCCTTAGTAGATTCTACGCCATCTAGAACATATAAAGCATTATTCTGTGGCGCTGCAAAAGCTTTAGTGGTAATTTCGATTGCTCCGTTTTTTCCTTCTTGCCCGTATTTGGCAATAGCTGTTTCACCTTTCAATATATCCACTGACTTAATGCTTTTTAAGTCCAGCTTTTTCAGTTTTACCACGTCAATTTTTTCCCCATCAATTATAATTATTGATTTTCCCAAACTATCTACATTAATATCTTTATTCACTGTAATAGGGCCATCCGTTAGCCCAATATCCACATGTATATCCTGGTTGGGAATAGTGATAAAAGTATTCTGCTTGGAAATAGTAGTGGTTGCTTGCAAAAGACCAACAGCAGTTGTGTCTATATTGTATTTTAGAAAAATTCCTGTTGATGCAGGTGACACTTGAATAAAGGCTCCATTTTTCGCTACCACTGTATTTATACCAGTAATTAACAAGGCACCCGGCGGAGCTGTAAAGCCAGAATCGGTAATGATGAAGTTGAACGCTTTTGCAGCCATTGCCCGATCAAGAAAATAGGTTTTATCGTCTACTGTTTTTACAACGGCACCACTCATGTCAGTAGTGGGCATTATGCTCTCAATAGCCGAGCCTTTGTAGCTTTTATTGAGCTGAACATAAAACTTTGGTTTGGTTGTATCGTTGTAAAATTCTTCTTCGCCTATTGTAGCTGTATAGGTTGGCGCAGCTGCTTTTTGTTTGTCTTTTATTTCCTTGTATTTAAAAGAAAAGAGGATAAGCGAAACGGCAGCCAGCGGCAATACGAGTAGCCGCCGCAAGTAGCTGAATCGTGGATTTTTATTAGTGGTAAGCATAACCAATCGTCGTTTAAGTTGTGAATGAAAAAATGGATTGCCCAGGGCAAATTGTTGGCTGCCCATGGCCTTCATCAGCAACAGCGATGCGTACTGCAGTTTGTCATCGCCAGCTGAGGCTTTTTGATCTGCTATAAATTCGTGTATAACAGCAATTTCTTTTCGTATAAAATAGAGAAACGGATTCCAAAAAGCAAGTGACAGTAGTACTTGCATCAGCATCTTATCGGCAGAGTGCAATTCTGTTACGTGGGCCATTTCGTGCCGCAGCATTTGCTGGCCTTTTTCAGTTTGTAAATCAATGTTGTTATTCCAAAAAATATTTTTGAAAAAGGAGAAAGGCGTACCAGGTTCAGCCGTGTTATAAAAGTCAATCCCATCGGCCGTTTCCTTCCGGTATTGATGCTTTAGTAATTGTATTTTTTTAAGATTTTTAAAGAAGAAAAACAGCAGTAAAAAGCAAACTAAAAGATAGGCAATAAGAGAAGTTGACTCAAGTGTAAAATGAAAGGAATTTGACCGCCGGGATGCAAAGTAAAAGTCAGGTGCAGCAAGGATTTCAACGCCTTGTACTAAGGCTGTTTTATCATCAGAAAAATAGGGTAGCGGTATTTGTAAAAGCGGTAGAGAGAACGATAAAATAACTGATGCCAGTAAGTACCAGCGATTCCATTGATGAAAGCGATTGTTGCGAAGTGCCAGCAGGTAATAGCCGTACAAAACGCCGGAGCAAATAATGGCCTTCAAACAGTAGTATAAGAAAGCAAGCATGTCAGGATTTTTTAAGTTTTGAATGGAATCGTCATCCGATCAACTCTTTTTTTTCAGTTGTTCCAGCATTTGCTCCAGCTCCTTAATGCTGATGTCTTTCTCCTTTACAAAAAAGGAAACCATGTTACTGAACGAACCTTCGAAATAGCCTTTAGCCACTTGCTGTAAAGTGCCTTTGCTATAAGCTTCTTTGGTAATAAGCGGGAAGTATTGATGATTGCGGCCAATCACTTCAATGGCAACGAATTCTTTCTCAATTAGTATTTTTAAGATAGTAGCAACCGTATTCTGGTGCGGTCGGGGTTCGGGCAAGGCTTCTACTATTTCCCGGAGAAAGGCTTTTTCCAACTTCCAGATTACCTGCATAATCTGCTCCTCGGCCTTGGTAAGTTGCTTCTGAGAAGATTCGTTCTTTTTCATAGAACAAACCTATAACTAATTAATTAGTTATACAACTAAATTTTTAGTTGTTTTAAAGATAAAAAAAGCCTGTAGTATTAATGTTGACTGTAGGCTGTTTTGTTTTGGATTAAAAATTTAATTCTAACTCGCTTTTGTGTCTGTTAGCTAATAACACATTTACAATTATCAATACACCATTTTTTCCTTACTCACCTTATAACTTTGTGTTTAAAAACAACAGGCACTACAAACCTGTAAGTCACATTCTGTCCGTTTTGTTTTGCTGGAATCCACTTGGGGCTTTGTTTAGCCAGCCTTGTAGCTTCCGCTGCCAATCCATCTCCCGGATCATTAAGTGCTCGAACTTCTCTTATCGAACCATCTTTATTGAGGATAATTTGCAGTTTTACAGTTCCGTCCGTTTTGTTTTTCTTCGCTGTTTCCGGATAGTTAAGATGGGTGGTTATATAATTTTCCCAGGCTTTATCACCTCCCGGAAAACTGGCAGGATTTTGCACCTTCGTAAAAACGGCCTCATTTATAAAGTTGGTAGTTGTTACCAAAACGACACTGGTTTTTCCCGTTGCATTATGTGTTTTAATGAATTTATCTGCTTTTTCTCCTTTTAATACATCTACACTTTCAATGAGTTTTCTATCAAGCTTTTCTACCGCCTCTTTTGTGGATGGCCTATGATCAATTAGATATAAGGCATTGGTAGGCAATTCTTTGCCTGAAGTGTCGCTTTGAGCGAAACTGTTTGAACAAAAGAGTGAAAAAGTAATGAGTGATACTAAACGGAATATGGAGATGAAGTACATATTGTAGCAAGCTTTTATAGATGCCAAACTAGTCTTTTTTTCCACATTGCCCTGCGCAAAAAATAATGATACATGCCTATCGTTTTTCACTCAATAAAACGTTCAGCCTTTTTCTAATAAGGCTATTTTTGCCCTAATCGCTTCAAAACAATTCATTTCATGGCAGAATCCATTGTATCACTTCGCCACGTCAATATATACCAGGGTCAATCGCTCATTTTGCAGGATGTGAACCTGGAAATAGACCGCAAAGAATTTGTGTACCTCGTAGGCAAAACCGGCACTGGTAAATCGTCATTACTTAAAACCCTGTATGGCGATTTGTACCTTACGGAAGGGGAGGGCTCTGTTGTTGGCGATAAGCTGATAGGTCTTACCTGGAAGACCGTTCCTTTTTTGCTTTGCAACCTAGGCGGGGT
>CAXTDG010000545.1:0-3671 GCA_964242675.1 uncultured Chitinophagaceae bacterium | reverse complement strand
TTGGCAAAACAGGTGTAAAAGCGGAGCTGAGCGGTTTCTTTAATGGGCCAAGTGTATGGGGTGGCACCTTCAAAAACCGCAGCATGGGCGGCTTCGATATTGGTTTGCAAAAGAATGTACTGAAAGATGCCGGAACGCTAAAACTAACCCTTACCGATGTGGCCCACACTATGAAATGGCAAGGCACCAGCGAATTTAACGGAGTGTACTTGCGGGCCAGTGGAAACTGGGAAAGCCGTCAGTTGCGGCTCAACTTCAGCTATCGGTTTGGCAAAACCAGTGTAAGCGGTGCCCGCCAGCGTAGCACCGGTTTGGAAGCGGAAAGCAAAAGATTGAAAGGGTAAACAGTGGTCAGGCTCATAATTTTACCTGGCTGGTTTTCGCATCACTGGTGGCATTCTTTTTATCTTCTTCTTTTTGGGCCGAGCAGTTGATTACAAATGGAACTGTAGTGGCGATGGCACCGTTCAACTGTTATCTATCCATTAGGCTTTACTGATGCGAGGAAGGTCATTAATAATATAAAAGGCATCCGCTGCGGCGGATGCCTTTCTTGTTTAATTCTGTTTTTAAACGGTTCGGAAACTGCAAAAACACCCGGTTACGTACATACTAAGACGTCTAATTTTCAGTTTTAATATCCTAAATCAGTTCCTTCATGCGTTACTCTTTCCTGTTCCTGTTTTTTGTCATGTCCTTTTTTTCCAAAGCACAGGATTTTTCCGGCTACCGCTCCGGCAGATATACCGGTGTAAACGGCGTGTTTTTCAACCCGGCCAACATTGCCGGCAGCGGATACAAGTTCGATGTAAACCTATTTAGCATCAGTGCTGGTGTCTCAAACGATCAGGCTTCCTTCGGCATCAGTGATCTGGGCAAATCCTTTAACGGTGATACACTACTCAATCGTTTCTTCCCCCGCAATAGCAGCCGCTCTAGTTCCATGGTTTCTGTAGCTGCCATTGGCCCATCCGTTATGATTAATCTCGACCACAAATCTGCCTTCGCCATTACCACCCGAGCCCGTGCCATGATGAATGCCATAGACGTTGATAACAAGCTGGCCCGACAACTGATCAGCGATCTGGATGAAGGCAATATCACTTATCCTTACACCATTTCTTCGGCTAACACCATGTTGGCAAATGCCAACGGCTGGACGGAGTTTGGCGCCAGCTATGCCCGTACGCTGGTGGAAAATGGAAACCATGTATTGAAACCCGGCATCCCCCTAAACTACATTGCTGGTTCAGCAAATGCTTACCTGAACCTAAGCAACCTGAATACTAATGTGAACCGGGATGTGCTGTTGAATCCTTACATCTCTAACTCAACCGGCAACATAGCCATTGGATTTGGGGGTATAAACGTTGCCGATTTTGAAGCAGGCGATTTATTGAAGTTTAAAGGTTCTGGTTTTGGTGGCGATATTGGCCTTTTGTACGAGTGGCATAAAGATGATGCAGCTACAGATGATTATGTATTGAAAGCCGGGGCAGCCATCACTGATATTGGTAGCATTAAGTACAACCGGGATCAGGCCCGCAGTGGATCTTACGCCATGAATATTGCTGCCAATCAGCGCTTTTATTTAAATGAAATTTCAAGCACAGACATCGATGATATTAAAACAACCTTACGTCGCTATCCGCAATACTTTACAGAAAATACTGCGGCTAATACAGCCAGTTATTCCGTTGCACTACCATCCACTTTGCAGCTTACTGCCGATTATCATTTCCAGAAAAACTTTTATGTAAATGCCGCTGCTCAACTGGCTATGACCAAAAGCAGCAGCAATGGCTACAACAGTCAGTATTATAATTCAGTAGCCGTTACGCCACGTTTTGAAAACCGGAGTTTTAGTTTTTATGTGCCGCTGGCTTATAATAGCCTGGCAAAATTTGTAGCCGGGTTTGGCTTGCGGGCCGGTCCATTCTTTATTGGTTCTGGTAGTATTGTTTCGGCCTTGTTTGGTTCATCAAAACAGGTAGATGCCCAGATTGGATTTCATTTTTATGGAATGGGGCGTAATTAGATTATGAACAAAGTTGCCCTTTACAAGTAGGTTTTACTAAAACATAATTACAAAAGCCGCTTTATCAAAAAGCGGCTTTTGTATACAAGGCAAAGTTTTAAAAAGGAATTTGAAATATAAAAACAAGTGAATTTATCTACGCCACTTGTTGCTCTGCTTCCTGTTCTTGCTGTAGGTTGTATAACTCTGTGTAAGCACCATTCTTAGCCAGCAATTGTTCATGCGTACCCTGCTCTACTATGCGGCCTTCGTCCATCACAATAATATTGTCGAATTGGAGTAGTGAGAAAATCCTATGCGTAATGATGATCGCCGTTTTGCCAGCCAGTTCTTCGTCCAAACTGCGGAGAATTTCCTTTTCTGTACGGGCATCCACAGCACTCAGACAGTCATCGAACACGATGATGGGGCTTCTTTTTATCAGTGCTCTGGCAATAGACAGGCGTTGCTTCTGTCCGCCACTTAGCGTTACGCCTCGTTCACCAATTACCGTTTCGTATCCCTTATCAAACCGGCGGATTTCACTATCCACACTGGCCATCTTTGCGGTATGCACTACCGTGTCATGCGTGGCAGTTTCGTTACCAAATTTGATGTTGTTTTCTACCGTATCACTAAATAAGAAAACATCCTGCGGCACGTCGCTGATTTGTTTGCGCAGGCCTTGCAGGTTTAGTTCATCCAGCCGATGACCATCGATGGTAATGGTGCCTTCAGTTGTGTCGTACATCCGCAGCAGCAACTGGGCTACAGTGCTTTTGCCGCTGCCCGTTTTGCCAATAACCGCAATGCGGCCACCCGGCGGCACATCAATCGAAAAGGCATTTAAAGCAGTAATGCCAGTATTGGGATAGGTAAACGATACATGGCTAAACCGGATATGCCCTTTCAGGATTGGCTCAACAGCATTAATTGGCGACTGAATTTTAGGCTTGGTTTGCAAAAACTCATTGATGCGTTTTTGCGAAGCCGATGCCCGTTGTATCATGCTGGCTACCCATCCAATAGCACTTACCGGAAACGTAAGCATATTGATGTACATCACAAATTTCACCATTACACCAACCTTGTCTGGTCCATGGTAACTAATGCCGCCAATCATAATCGTCAGCAAAGTGCTCAGGCCAATGATTAGTGTCATAGCTGGAAAATAAACTGCTTCCACCTTCGCTAACGAAATCGCATTCTTTTTATACGCTTCACTATTATCGTCAAAAAATCCCAGCATTGCCTTTTCCTGCACATAACTTTTTATTACCCGTATGCCGCTGTATGATTGCTGGGCATTGGTGGTCAGGTCGCTCAGCAGGCCCTGAATCTTTTCGCTTTTGCGGTGGATGATGGTATTGGCAATATAAATAGTGAGTGCTAAAATAGGCAGCGGTGCCAGCACATATAAGGTCAGTTTTACATCAGTGAGCAGCATATTGCCTACGCAAAACAGCAGCGTTGTTAGCAGATTGATGAGGTACATAATAGCCGGCCCAACGTACATCCGAACCCGACTCACATCTTCCGATATGCGGTTCATTAAGTCGCCGGTGCTATGGCTTTTGTAAAAGGGAGCATCCAGTTGCTGGTAGTGGTGGTATACCTCGTTCTTTTGGTCGTATTCCACCAGGCGGCTCATTAC
>CAXTDG010000544.1:0-3684 GCA_964242675.1 uncultured Chitinophagaceae bacterium | reverse complement strand
GCCTGGTACATCTCATACAAATTTTCCAATGCTTTTACGGGGTGAAGTACCAATTCATAATAAGCATCTTTATACTCAGCAGGTAATTGTGTATTTACTTTTTCTGCTTCAGTAAATAGTTGTTTAAAATCATTTACTGCGTTATTCAGTTCGTTATAATTCTGGCTATACGTTTCAGCAGAAAGTAATTCCGGTTTTATGCGGGAACTGTATTGAGAATACCTGCAAATAATATTCCCAATAGCCGCTGCATACTTATCTCCAAATTGTGTTGCTGCCCAGGCCGGATAATAGGTTTTTAAATTACCAGCATTCCAATTCTTAGCACTCCATGCATAATCAAGAAAAAAAGAAATAGGCAATTCCATAGGTTTTAAATCGCCCACATTTACTACCCATACCTGGTTGACACCATATTCATACGCCAGGTGCATTTGCTCCCATACACGGGCAATGTTGTTTGTGTTAATCCACTTGTAATTACGTGGCCCGCCTACATAGTCGAAATGATAATAAATACCGTAGCCACCAGCCCTTAGTTTTTCATTTAGCTTAGGCAGTTTGCGAATGTTCCCCCAGTTATCATCGCACAACAATAGCGTTACATCATCCGGCACCCGCATGCCTTTATCGTAGTAGTCCTGCACCTCTTTGTACAAGGCCCACATTTGCGGCGTTTTTTCCGCTGGTTTACCTGTTACCTCTGCAATAATTTTTCGTTGATCCGCAACAATTTTTTCTAACAATGCGGTAGCTGTTCCCTGTGTCATAGGCATATCACCATCGCCACGCATTCCAACCGTTACAATGCTCTCATGCGTACCCATATTTTCAATCCCCTTCTTCCAGAAATCCCGTAGTGTAGTATCGTTCTTCGTGTAGTCCCATGCACCTTTTCCATAGCGCTTCCATTCCTGTTGGGCACGTAACATAGGTTCGTGGTGAGAGGTACCCATTACAATCCCCCACTTATCCGCCATCACGGGGTTCAGCGTATCATCATCGTTAAAAGCATTGCCCCACATAGCAGGCCATAAATAATTGGCTTTTAAACGCAGCAGCAATTCAAACATGTGTTCGTACATCTGGTGGTTTACACCACCAAATTTTTCCTTCGTCCAACCAGAGAATGCGGGTGCTTCATCATTGATGAAAATGCCACGGTATTTTACTTCCGGCTTGTCCGTAATGCTGACTGTTTTGCTTACATATAGAGCAGCCTTTTTTTGCACCGGAACATCGGCCCACCAATACCAGGGCGATACTCCTATTTGCTTCGATAATTCAAACACACCATAAGCTGTTCCTCTTTTATCGTTGCCTGCAATTACTAATGCATTTTCAACTCCTTTTACCGGATTCTGAACAGACTGAATTTGATATGCTTCCCATTTGCCTTTGAGGTTATTTGCAGCTAACTTTTTTGCATTAATTAATTGCTGGATGAAAGCAGATTTATCCATGATGCCAATTACAATTACGTTTTTTGCTGCTCCATCAAATTGATGGATGATAACTGGTTTTTTACCCGTTACTTTTTCTATATCCTCTTGCAATAAAGCAGCGGCTTTTTGTATCAGCCAGTCATCGTTCTCATCTGTATAAATAGCAGCAGTTTGCGAAGCCGTAATTAAGGGGTAATTACCTGAGCTAGTTTTATCCGACACAATTGTTTGTGCCGAAGCTTGTATGCAAAAGGCAAATAACGAAATCAGCAAAAAGGATTTCATATGGCTCAAAAAGGTTCTTTAAAATCCAACACTATTGCCACCATCTACAGGCAGCACTACACCAGTAATATATTTGGCAGCATCCGATGCTAAAAACAAAGCCGCATCCCCAATGTCGGAAGGTTCGCCCAGGTAACCAATAGAGGTACGCCCCATAGCTTTCCCTTTCCGTTCAGGATCGCTGTCCAGCGCTTTTGCACTCATGGCGGTAGCAATAAATCCAGGTGCAATGCAATTAGTGCGAATGCCCTTTGGCGAAAGCTCGGTAGCCATGGCTTTTGTCATGCCTTCAATGGCCGATTTGGAAGCCGTGTAGGCAATTACTTTCGGGATGCCGTACTGTGATGCCATGGAGCTAATATTGATAATGCTGCCCTTAATTTCCTTTGCCAGCATGTGCTTTACTACTTCTCTGCTCAACACAAAAACGGCCGTAAGATTTGTTTGAATAATCCGCATGAAATCTTCGTCCGTTACATCCTGAAATTCTTTTTTCATATTGATGCCGGCATTGTTCACCAGCACATCAATATTGCCATGCTCAGCTGCAATTTTTTCTACCAATGCCGGGATGATTTTTAGATCGCTTACATCGCCTGCAACGGGAATGCATAATTCTCCTAAACTATCTTTTGCGGCAGAAAGTTTTGCTTCATCTCTTCCAACGATAATGGTCTTAATTCCTGCCTGTACAAACTTTTCTGTAATGGCCAAGCCAATGCCTGAACCACCACCTGTTACAATTGCTGTTTTCATAAATTATTTTTTCAATAGGGCGCTGCCCTACGCTAATGCATTGTTACCCATTAGGGCGATTTAAAGATCTCTAAATACCCGGTGCGTACGGAAACTTTAATGACTGATAATATTCCAATGTGTGGTCTGGTTTTTCATAGTTTGTCGGTATCGGCATTTTCGAAAACGTCTGGAAATACAGCAGGCATGCATTACGCCACCACACTGCTTCTTTCACCTGAATAGCCAGCAACATTTTAACCTGTTCAAAACGTTCTTCGTCTACTTTTCCTTTTTGTAAATCCCATTGCTTTTGCATCCATCTCGCCGAATCTACACCGCTGTAATAACGATAACAGAGTTCGTTCCAAAGCGTTCGGTTACTGCTCATTTTATAAGTCCACGGAACATGATGAAACCAAAGCAAAAAGGTATCGGGGCAGGTTTTTAAATCAGCATAATGCTGTGCTACCTGCGGCTGATATTGTGCCAGTGCATTACTTCCGGTAGCAGTACGGTCAAAGCCAATACCAATGCTATCCGCTTTGTGATAATACACCGGGTCCCAATCGGCCCTTGGTGCATGATTGCTCCATGGCGCAGGCCCGTAGTGGTGGCTGTTTCCCATGATATGATGCAGGCCCAGTGGCGTCATATAATTCACCATAATTTCTCTTGAGCGAAGCATCACATTTTTAATGCTCGTTACAAAAGTAGCATCGTTGGTAAAGGTTTGCCGAATCCATTCGTCCGCAATGGTTGCAGGCAATAGTTTATCATCCCAGGCCAGGCGACCAATTGCATACCAGTTGGCTTGTGCAAAAGGGTGGCCTGTCCAGTTGCGGTCGTTGCCAATATTACTTACACCAGCCATACCTGTGATGGAATGATTTTCCAAACTGCCATCAATAATGGTTGCCACGGTTGAGCCTTTGCCCTTTTCATAAGTATCAGCATTTAGCACTTCGGTAAATAGTGGTGCTTCATATACCAACTGTGTTCCTTGCCCCAAATATTCTTGTGTTACCTGGTATTCCATCATCAGCGGCATTTGTGGCATAGCGCCAAATAGGGGGTGAAAAGGTTCCCGTGGTTGAAAATCAATGGGGCCATTTTTCACCTGCACCAAAAAGTTCGGTTTAAACTTTCCATCCAGCGGATGAAACTCATCATACGCTTGTTTGAACCGGTCGTTCGAAGCCTCGGTGCTGTATACAAA
>CAXTDG010000543.1:0-3684 GCA_964242675.1 uncultured Chitinophagaceae bacterium | reverse complement strand
AAATCAACTACCCATTTGAATCGGTTATCGAAAGCTACTCCTGTAACTTTTTTAAATAGCGTACAACTTGGATTGCCTATATAATTGGTGCGGTACAGGTAAAAAGAATCTTTCTCCAAACGGGCCAGATCGGCTGCAGCAAGATGAACTGTTTTCTTTGTACCCCCATTTTCATTCACAAAATGATAGGCGGAAAAAATGAAATTTTTTGCCTCTTGCTTTGCCGTATTTGCAAAGGTTGCCAAGCTATTGGCCGAAACAAACCAGTCATCATCGTGCATGATTTTTATCCATTCGCCCTTTGCCTGTCGGATAGCTTCGTTCCAGTTTTTTGGGGTTCCTAAAGCTATTTCATTTTTGAAATACCGGATGGACAAATTAGCCAGATAGTCTTTATACAACACTTCCACCTCGGTTCCTGGTGTATCGTCGGAAATCACTACTTCAAAATCTGTAAAAGTCTGATCGCTGATGGATTCGAGAAGTCGTTTGAGGTAATGGGTTCTTTTATAAGCGGGAATACAGATGGAGATAAAAGGCATAGAAGGAATAGGTCACATTTGGGCAGGTAAAAATAGAGACTTATTTTTATCCCTTTCTATACCTAACTACCTTATGAGAGGCCTACTCTTACTAACAATACTATTTGCCAGCGTTGAATTAATTGCTCAAAACAACAGGCTTGCTACGCTGACCTGCAACAATTGGCTATCTACACCTTCTACAGGTTCGGGTGTCAAAATTGGCGATTTAGATGTAAGCGGCACCAACATAACTGTAGAAGCTGTTTTCAACAGAAACACGCCTTACTCGGGCAGCTTTCTGTATGCTGGTGATATAGTTTCCAAACATCTAGATCCTAATTCAACAAATTACTTGTTGCGGCCCAATAGCGCTGAAATAACCACTTCTAATGGATATTTTATTACAAGTGGTCCCTGCAACATCAGCCTAAATAAAACCTACCATGTGGCAATGGTATACAATGGTTCTACACTAAAATTTTACCGAAATGGTTTTTTGATGAGCCAGGTAAATGCAACTGGCAATCTTTTGCAAAATAATTTTATAACCACCATCGCAAACGATGCAACTGGTACGGCACAGCTTCCTGAAGACTTACTGGGTTATATCAATGAAGTGCGAGTGTGGAATGTTGCTCGAAGCCAAGCCGAGATCAGAGCTAATATGAACGGTTCTTTACCCAATCCTACTACTCAAACCGGCTTGCTGGCTTATTATACTTTTGACGATTTACTGAACAAACAAGGCAATGCCGCTTGGAATGGAACGCTGGTTGGGGCTGGTGCTATCAACGCTACTAATCCTAGTTGTACCTACGTTGCCGATTCTTGTGCCATACCCGTTGTTACAGCTAACTTTACTGTACCTGATACTGTGTGTGTTAACTCAGCTGTTGCTATCACCAACATCTCAACAGGAGCAAGTAATTATTTCTGGAATTTTTGTACTGCTGATCTGAATCAACCACCTACTGGTACTAACCTGGGAAACGTTGGAGGTACATTATCATTGCCGGTGTTCAGTGATTTTACGCAGTACAATGGCAATTATTACGTATTTGTAGCTAACAATTACCCAGGAAGACTCACTCGGTTAGATTTTGGAAACAGTCTTTTAAATACTCCTACAGCAATAAACCTTGGAAATTTTGGCGGAGTGATTACCAATAATCTGGAAGGGCTTCAACTTGTATATAATGAAGGTCACTGGTACGCCATTCTGGTAGGCGGATACCCTGCCGGCGGAACCCCTTCAAAAATAATGAAACTGGATTTTGGTACTGCTCTCACTAATACAACTCCAACTGCTACTGACTGGGGAAACATTGGTAATCTAAGCTATCCAATAGATTTGCATCTTTTTCAGGAAAACAACAATTGGTACGGCCTTACCACCAACTCTACAAACAATACAATTACCCGTTTCAATTTTGGAACAAGCTTCAATAATGTACCAACAGGCACTAACCTTGGCAACCCTGGAAATTTGCTGCAAGGTCCTACAGGTATATATGCAATTAACGATAATGGCTTCTGGCGGGTATTTGTTGCAGATGCACAGCCAGGTAATAAAATAGTAAGACTCGACTTTGGGACATCCTTGCTTAATACGCCTACAGCTGTTAACCTGGGGAACCCAGGTAATATTTTTAACGGCCCTAGGGACATTATTATCATGAATTATTGTGGCCAAAGCATCGGATTTGTTACAAACGGAGCCACTACTAATAATGAATTAATACGACTTAATTTCAACGGTGGACTGCAAAACACTTTTACTACTACTAATCTGGGCAATATTGGTAATTTAAACCTTCCGCATTCTCTTTCTAAACTATTTCGGGTAGGTCCAGATTTATATAGTTTTATTACTAATGCAAACAGCAATTCTATTACCCGACTACGGTTTGCTGGTTGTACCAGCAGTAGTGTACCCAACTCCACTTTGCAAAATCCACCAGCTATTACCTATAATACACCTGGTGTATACAATATCAATTTAAGTGTAGATGAAGGGTTAGCTACGCAAACTGCTTACTGCAAACAAGTTGTAGTACTGGCAAAGCCGACGGTAAATGCACGAACAGACACCACTATATGCAGAGGTATATCTATACCGCTTACTACTACGGCTACCGGTGCTATAACTTATTCCTGGTCGCCGACAACCGGTTTGTCAAATGCTTCTATTGCTTCGCCTGTAGCGTCACCCACTGCAACAACTACTTATATTGTTACGGCAAGTAATGGTTACTGTCAATCAAGTGATACAGTGGTATTAAATGTAAGCAGTTCTTGTAGTGGTATCAGTAACATCATTAATGACTATACACCCGTAACCGGACTGGCTCCTTGTACAAATGGCATAACCGTTGAAGATGCTTCTGCCTTTAAAGTAGGAGATACCGTACTGCTTATGCAAATGAAAGGTGTCGTTATTGACTCTACTAACACCAACACTTTCGGAACGATTGCGGCTTATCAGAATGCAGGCAATTATGAGTTTAACTATGTAAGCCAGGTAAGTGGAAATATTATCAGCTTAAAAAATCTGATTACCCGGCAGTATACTATTCCAGATGGGAAAGTGCAGTTAATACGAGTACCTTATTTTTTCAACACTACTGTCTCCTCAACACTTACCTGCCTGCCCTGGGATGGTAGAAAAGGTGGCGTACTCGCATTTAATGTAAGAGATACACTAGCACTAAATGCCGATATCGATGTAACCAGCACTGGATTTAGCGGAGGTAGAAGTACCAATAAATTCCCCAATGCCCTATTCTGTAGCAACAATGATTATGTGTATCCATCTACTTCTCTTGCTGCTGCTTCAAAAGGAGAATCCATTTATGCAATTGGCAATGCTATTTTGTATGGTAAAGGTGCACCTGCTAATGGTGGCGGCGGCGGAGATGGACATAATTCCGGTGGCGGAGGTGGAGGCAACGGAGGTACGGGTGGCTTTGGTGGTTACCAGTTAGAAACCTGTACCAATTCGCAATACGATAACCGGGGCTTTGGAGGAAAATTGCTGGCCTATAGCAGTACAGCTAATAAAACTTTTATGGGTGGCGGTGGCGGATCAGGCCATGCCGATAATTCCAACGGACTTGATATGAATGGAGGTAATGGTGGTGGGATTGTTATGATAAAGAGT
>CAXTDG010000542.1:0-3699 GCA_964242675.1 uncultured Chitinophagaceae bacterium | reverse complement strand
GCCAGAACTGGATGAAGCAGGCCGCAATGCCATCATCAACGAACTGAAACCACTCCCAACGCAATCCCTTTTTTTTAGCTGTATTACTTACAGAAGCCTATACCATATTGTGACCAGCGAACCTTTGTCGCTAAATCATAATTGTGAAGTGCTGTTACTTACGGGCATTGCCAGCCCAAAAGCTATAAAGCACTACATCGAACATCGGGTGAAGGCTTATGTAGAAAAAATTTACAGCGATCACCACATCTTTACCATTGACGATCTGAACGATGCGAAAGAAAGATTAGGCAAGCTGCAAGGCGCTCAGAACATCATTATTACCACAGAAAAAGATGCGGTGCGGCTGCTGAAATTTAAAGACCAACTAACAGATCTTCCTATTTATGTGCTACCCGTAGAACATCAGATCAAGTTTGGCGAAGACGAAAAATTCAAAGCAATCGTAAAGCGGTTTATAGAAAAATATTCAGCCCCCACCTATCCTCCCCCAACGGGGGAGAGAAATAGAGAAGACTAAAAAAAGACTGATGCGTTTTAATTCATTATGGTTCTTGAAGTCTCCCCCGTTGGGGGAGATTTAGAGGGGGCCTCTTATTTCATATCTCCCGCTGTAAAGTTGAATGGCAATATATCAGCAGCGCTATTTATAATCAGCACTTTGCCCTCCTGACCGGCCAGTATCATGCGGATGGGATGTTGCCAGCGTTGTTCGTATTCCAGTAAAGTTTGGCGGCATAGTCCGCATGGGCCTACCGGGTGATGGCTGGTACCTTCCTGATTGGTGTAAGTAATAGCAATGGTCTCAGCTTTTTCTTTTGGGAACTGGGAGGAAATAGTGGAGAGCAACGTACGCTCTGCACAAATCCCTACCGGGTAACTGGCATTTTCTTGATTGGCCCCATATACGATGGTGCCATCCTGAAGGCGGGCCGCAGCCGTCACCAGAAAGTGAGAGTAAGGTGCATAAGCCAGGTGGGTATGTGTACGGGCTTCCTGTAACAGCACTGCATCCTCCGGCGCTAGTTCAGCAGCATCATCGTACAGTTCGTATTCTGTTTGTAATATTTTCTTCATGTTTACCAGATGATAAAGCCGGCCCATTTTTGGGGACCGGCTTCTATTTTTTAAAAAGGGGACTAAAGCTAACTCAATTCTGGTAAACGGTAGAAAACTTAAGAAGGATAGAAGATGATTTATGATTTCGATAGTTGTTTCTCTACCAGCGTTTAGAAGATTTAAATACTAAGTTATATTCCTGCCTTCTTATTGTATCGCTTTGAAAATACGTTTCCAGCGGGGGCCTTTGTTCCAGCTAAACCAAATGAAAGAAGCTTTACCTACAATATGCGTTTCGGGTACAAAACCCCAGTAGCGGCTATCCTGGCTGTTGTGGCGGCTGTCGCCCATCATCCAATAATAGTTGTATTTGAAAGTGTAGGTTGTAGTTGGTTTTCCATCAATGATGTATTGACCGTTACCTGGCTCATCCAGCGCATGGCCTTCGTAGGAGTGAATGAGGCGGCGGTACTCACCAATGTTTTGCGGCGTAAGCGTAACCGTTGCTCCCTTTTTGGGAATATACAATGGGCCATAATTGTCCCGGCTATTGTGGTGCAGGGAATCGTAAGGAAACATAGCCAGCGTGTTCATGCGTTCATCAAACTCGTCTATCTGCGGTTCTACCGAAACCACGTTGGGTTCTTTCCTGATGGTAGCTACATCGTTTTGAGTGAGGAGTAAACTGTAACTTTTTGATGAAGGAAAATTGGCTTGCTGGTCATCGTAGTACTGATCTGTAAATTCATTACCGCCTCTTAATTCCACATCTAGTTTTTGACTCAAGACTTTAAAGTCAAGCGGGGTACCGTTGGTTTTTACAATATAAGTTTGTTGCGAGTATTGAGGTATAGCTGCTTTGCTGCCATTGATATATAAGAAACCATCTTTCACCTGTATTACATCGCCGCCTACTGCCACACAGCGTTTGATGTAATTATCCGTTTTGTCTATTGGGTGAACGAGCAGCAAATCATTATCATCCAACACTTGCCTTAGTTCCGCCTGGCTGCTATATCGTACTGGCATTACCTGTTCGGCAGGGGTATGAATGTCTTCGGGATTCACAAATACCAGGGTCCGCATCACGTCGTAGTAGGGGTTGGCTGAGCCATATGCAGGTAAATTAATGACAGTATCGCCTGCCGGAAAATTGAATACCACCACGTCGTTGCGTTTTACTTCGCTATAACCTTTTACCCGATAGTAGGGCAACTGAATGGCTTTGGTATAAGAAGGCTTTTGGGTACCCGGAATAAGGTTATGTACAAATGGAATACTAAGTGGCGTTATGGGCATCCGCTGGCCATAACTGAATTTATTGACAAACAAAAAATCGTTGATAAGCAGCGTTTTTTCCATGGAACCGGTGGGAATAACGTAAGCTTCAAACACAAAAGTGCGGATGATGGTGGCGGCTACTACGGCAAATACGCCAGCATCTACCCACTCCCGGCTGGCGGGTTTGGTGTACGATTTAAAAATCTTTTCGCCACCCCAGCGTTCGTCTTTACTATAGCCGAGGTAAGGGAAATAAATGAAGGGTAAAAAGGTAGTAAGCGTATGGTGCAGCACATTGAACCGGCCAAAGTGCATTACAAAAATGATGGTGATCCAGATAGTGATGAACTGCCCGGCAATGGGGATGAACTGTAGCCAGAACCATATTTTTTTGATCTGGCACTTTTCGACAATGCACCAAGTATTGTAAAAAGGAACCAATGCTTTCCAGGGTTCGATGCCAGCTTTGCGAAACATGCCATACATACCAATATGCCAGCCAAGCGTACCAAGGATAAAAATGATCCAGCCCATTATAAAAATTTGTGGCGAAAATAGGGTTTCAGCTAAGGAACTGATAATGAATAGTGAGGAGCGGCTAACTCAAATTCAACAATTAACAATGTTATTATCAACAATTATACGTTTACAGGATGCGTAACGAAGGCAGTTACTGAATGAAGTGCCAGCACACACCTGCTATGTCTATTAGATTTACTTCTACACCATACGGTTGTACTTTGGGTTTGCTAATGCGGATACCGAATCGTTCGGGTAGCTTTTTGTCGGTTACTTCCTGCCAAAAAGCTGCTGCATTGCCCACCCTTACGCTGAGCATATAGTTTTCGGGAAAGCCAGCAACATCGTAATGCTGCAAAATGAATTTACAACTCCCGTTCTCAAAACCTATCAGGTCATTCGTTTCCCAGGCAATCGCAAAACCTAGTTCTTGAAAGAGTTGCTTTGAGCCTTCAAAATTGCTCCCGGATGGAACGAATGGTTCTAGTGATAGAAAGGTCATAAGATGTTATGAAGCGGTTTTGATTTCTAAGCAAGATTTTCTTCCCGCAGGATATCCAGTTCTCTGACCCTGCAGACTCACTGACTTCTTCGCTTCAGTAAAGCTCAATAGTAGCACAACACTTGAACGGTGCCAACGCCGCATGAGTTCAATGGATAGATAATAGCTCGGCTAAAAAGAAAAAGGCAAAAAGAATACTACCCGTGATGTGAAAACCAGCAATAATAAAACAGTTGCCTGTCGATTGTTGACTTACTTACTGGCCGGTACATTTTCTGCTGCACCGGTTCGTGTCTTCAGCACAGGTGTTCGGAAGAAATCAGGTGATATTTTTTGAT
>CAXTDG010000541.1:412-3704 GCA_964242675.1 uncultured Chitinophagaceae bacterium | reverse complement strand
CATATTGGTTATACCTATTGGCAGCAACCGCCCTACAACAAAATGCCAGATGTAAAATATGTAGATAACGATACTTCTGAAATTTTCCTGAATGGCCAAACAAATCCGTATGTAATTGCTGAAATACCGGAAGGTATAACTGGAAATATTTTTGCAGAACATCCGCATTATGTTTCCATGCAGGCAGAACATTTTACTACCAAAAAAGAAACTGGAAATATTCGGTGGCAAGCTATTCCCAACATTGGCAAAGATGGTGGTGGTATTTCCTCTTTTCCAACTACTGTATCTGTACAAAATGTAACTGCTACAAATCCACATCTGGAATATGAATTTTACACCTACGATACCGGCAAAGCTGATGTACAATTATACTTTTCACCAACACTGCCCTTCAACGGTACTGGTTTACAGTATGCCATTTCTGTTGATAATGAAAAGCCGCAAATTATTAACCTGCATAAAGATTACAACGAACGCAACTGGAATAAATGGGTAGCAGATAATATCATCATCCAAACATCGGAACACCAAATTTATACACCAGGAAAACACACAATAAAATACTGGCTGATTGACCCAGCAATTATATTACAAAAATTAGTGCTGGATTTTGGTGGCGTAAAGTCAAGTTACCTCGGCCCGCCGGAAACAAAAGCAATTCAGGACTAAAACAAATCATCACATGAAAAGAATCGTTCTACTTATTTTTTCTTTGCTTCCGTTGCTTGTAGCAGCGCAAAAAGATTCGCTTTCATCCGGCGTTTACTACTGGAAAGAACCGGTTAATAAAGGCAGTGCTCCATCTGCTGCCATTTTATTTGAAGGCAGCACTCATGCCATGGAATGGATGCAGGTGAGTGCTAACACTATACAATCTTCAAAGAATAAAAAAAGTAATGGCTTCAAAGATGTTCCCCGCAATGAAGAGTGGTTCATTATCATCAAATCAGGAATGATGAATATTAGTGTAAGCGATTCATCCTATTCCATCAGTGCCGGGAGTCTGGTGCTGCTATTACCCGGGCAAAAGTATTCTTACCTCAATGCAAACAAAAGCCCCTGTAGCTATTTCCTGTTCAAATACCGGAGCAAACAACCCGCCGATATGGCCAGAGGAAATGCTTCCGGTGGCTCGGTGATAACAAGCTGGGACAGCATTGAATTTAAGCCTGGTGAAAAAGGCGGCCGTCGCAATTTTTTTGAACGGCCCACTGCTATGTTCAAAAGAATAGAGGCACACGTAACCACGTTGAAAGGCGGCCTGGCAAGTCATGCACCGCATACGCATGTTCCCGCCGAATTTTCAGTAGTAATAGAAGGCAAAACAGAAATGGAAATCGGTGGTAGAGTGTACAAGGGCAATCAGGGTGATATTTATTATGCCACCTCCGGCATACTGCATGGTATTAAAAATGCAGGTACCGAAAACTGCTCCTATTTCGCCATTCAGTTTGAGTAATATTTTAAAAAGCTTGCTTAATGAAATACCACTATTGCCTCTTGTTTTCTTTTATGCTAAGCCTGCACGAAATCAATGCCCAGGTGAGGCTTCCACGTCTTGTACGAGATAGCATGGTATTGCAGAGAGATACTAAAATAAACATCTGGGGCTGGGCATCTGCCGGTGAAAAGGTATCGGTGAAAATGAATGGCAAAACAGCACAAGCAACCGCCGGTACGGATGGCAAATGGAGCCTGCAATTACCTCCACTAAAAGCCGGTGGCCCCTACACCATGAACATTGATGCCAGCAATCATATTGTACTAAAAGATGTTTTAATAGGCGATGTATGGCTCTGCTCCGGCCAAAGCAATATGGTGCACCAGATGGAATTGCACAGCGTACGGTATGCCGATGAAATAGCAAAAGCAAACTATCCGCAGATACGTCATTTCTGGGTACCCAATGTTGCTAACATGCAGGGCCCGCAAGATGATTTATCCGGCGGTAGCTGGAACTGGGCCAATCCCAAAAATGTGCTGCAATTTTCTGCCGTAGCTTATTTCTTCGCAAAAGATTTATACGAAAAATATCATGTTCCTATTGGTTTAATTAATGCCAGTTGGGGCGGCTCGCCTATCGAAGCCTGGATTAGTGAAGATGGTTTTAACTCGTTCCCGGCCATAGCCGCTACGCTTGAAAAAAATAAAGACACAGCGTACATCAATAGCTTTAGCCAGAGAATAGCTAATGGTATCCGTCCACCGCAACCACAGGACAAAGGAATGACCGGCACAATACCCTGGTATAATGTGGCTTACCAACCTAAAGGCTGGCGCCCAATTAATATCCCCGGCTATTGGGAAGACCAGGGAATAAAAGATCTGGACGGTGTGGTTTGGTACCGCCGGGAACTGAACATTCCTGCTTCCATGACGGGCATACCGGCTAAAGTTTTTCTCGGCAGAATTGTAGATGCCGACATGCTGTATATAAATGGCAGGCAGGTGGGCAGCACAACCTATATGTATCCGCAAAGGCGTTATGTGTTAGCTGATGGTGTTCTTAAAAAAGGAAAAAATATTTTTGTCATCCGGGTGCAAAATAATTTTGGCAAGGGTGGCTTTGTTCCCGACAAGCCCTACTACATTGCAACAACTACTGATACCATTGATTTGAAAGGTACCTGGCAGTATAAGGTGGGTGAAGTATATACTCCGCAACGAGGTACTGGCGGTGGCGGTGGTATTGCTGCTCAGAATCAGCCAGCCGCTCTATACAATTCTATGGTAGCACCTTACATGAATTATACTATAAAAGGCTTTGCCTGGTACCAGGGCGAAACCAACGCCGGTAAGCCGGATGACTATGCAAAGCTATTACCTGCATTGATAAATGATTGGCGTATTAAATGGAAGCAACCGGCTGCACCATTCATTTATGTACAACTACCCGGATACATGGATGTAAATTATTTACCATCTGAAAGTAATTGGGCCATACTTAGAGAAGCTCAGCTACTGGCGTTAGCTGTGCCCAATACCGGCATGGCCGTAACTATTGATTTAGGCGAATGGAATGACGTTCACCCTGATAGAAAAAAGGAAGTAGGAGACCGGTTGGCACTGGTAGCAGAAGAGGTCGCCTACGGCGAAAAAGATATTGTTTCAACAGGGCCGCTTTATGAATCAGCAAAAGTGGAAGGCGATAAAATTATTATCACCTTTAGTAATACAGGCAGCGGATTAACAAGCAATGACGGAGAAGAATTAAATCAGTTTGCTATTGCGGGTACAGATAAAAAATTCGTTTGGGCCAATACGAAAATAGAAAGCAATACCGTAATTG
>CAXTDG010000541.1:0-402 GCA_964242675.1 uncultured Chitinophagaceae bacterium | reverse complement strand
CACTAACCCAATGTATGTACGCTATGCCTGGGCCGATAACCCGGATGGTGCCAATTTGTATAATAAAGAAGGTTTGCCTACATCACCATTTAAAACAGATAAGTAGCAGGTTTGCCGGCTTGTATAAGTGATAGTATAATTTTTATAAAAAAAGAGGCCACCTCAAAAATAAGATATAGCCTCTTTGTGTTCAGGTATCTGATGGATTAATTTCGGACAATTCTCAGCGACTTCATTCTACTTTTAAAGAGGCCATTTTTTTAATGACAGACTTAAAAAATCTGGTGATTGAAGGATGCGTTTGTATTAATCCATAAGCGTTGAACAAAGTGTTTGTCCGGCATTGGCACCTGCTGTAACACGAACAGACCATATATACACTCCGGATTTCCAGGTTTGCCC
>CAXTDG010000540.1:0-3714 GCA_964242675.1 uncultured Chitinophagaceae bacterium | reverse complement strand
GCGTTGTAGCACCCGCTTTTGCATGCAAAATGTTTTAGTGTGATTTAATATCATTTTTTACCTTTTTCAGCCTCCGTCTGGTCTTTGGGTGCCTGGTCGAGGCTAGGCGGAAACCCGTTTAGTTGCCGCCAGATCTCGTACCATACCGGTACTGATTTTAGAATAATGCGACCATACGCACCCGACCCTTGCCGAAGCAAACCTGGCCAAGCCTCATCACCCTCCAGTAAAAGGCGTGGTTGCTGAATGAGAATTCGGTACTTGCCGTTGGGGCTGCTTACCCTATCTACTACAGATACCTGACCCGGAAAAGTACCTACGGCTACAGATGGCCAACCCGAAAACTGAACGGACGGCCAGCCTTCAAACTGCAATCGAACCGGGCTGCTATCAGCCACCAGTGGCACATTCATAGCATCTACATACAACTCTACAGCAACCAACGGATTCTCGGGTTGCAGCGTGGCAATAGACTCACCTTCTTTAATTTGCTCGCCTACACCGGCTTTCAATGTTTTTACCACAAAGCCCGTTTGCGGAGCCCGTACTACATACAAGCCCCGCCGAAAATCGACGTTGGCAATTTCATTGCGGAGTTTAGCAATTTCGCCCTGGGCGCTGGCTTTGCTCGATAATGCAGAACTATAATCAGATTGTGCTTTTGCCACCGACTCCTCATACTTTGCTCGAATATTATCTAGTTCAATACGGGCATTTACCAGCGATTGCTTTGAACTAGCTAGTTTATTTTCAACACTTATCACCTTCGCCTGGTCTTCCTGTAGTTTCAGGCGGCGGCTTTCTATATCGGTAAGCGAAAAGAGCCCGTTTTTATATCCTTCTTCGTATCGTTTTAGCCGGGCAGTAGTGGTTTCGAAAAATTTCTGCTGGGCCACCAGTTCGGCTTGTTCTATTTGTACACTATTCTCAGCTTGTCGCACTTTATTTTCCGCAGCCGATAGTTGTGCTTTTAGTCCGCTGGAAAGGGCACTCATCTGAGCATTGGTAGCCTGCATTTTTTGCCCATAAGCACTCTCATTACCCATTTTGGCATTCAGTTGCTCCTTCAAACGTTCTGGTAGGTTGGGATCAAAATAGGACTGGCTGACTTCTGAGATCAGCAAAATGGTATCGCCCTTATTTACATGCTGGCCTTCTCGTACCGCCCAATGTTCAATACGACCACCTATCTGGTTTTGTACCGTTTGTGGGCGGTCTTCGGGCCGTAGCGCTGTTACGTTGCCCCGGCCGGGAATGGTTTGACGCCAGGGCAAAAACAGGATAATTATAAAGAGCCCTAAAACTACCAGCATTATTTTACCTATCAGCTTAGAGCGCCTGGGTTTACGTAGTTGCTTGTCTGACTCCGTTGCCATGCCGGATAGCTTTTGAGCCAGTTGTTTATTTCCCCAAATCTTATCCATGTTGCAGTTCCTCCTCTTCTTCTTCAATTTTCAAATCTGTAACCACGGCAAGCTTTTCTCCGCCGGTCACCATATCAAAAATGGTATTAAAGCTGGTCATCAGTTTTTCAATAGAATAGGCTATTTGTACCACCACTACTTCGGCAGCCACGAACTGTCCAAAGGTCATTTGCCGGGTAACTACGAAATAAGAGCCTAGTAACAGCAGCCCGCCCATCAACAGGGTACGCAGCAATACGGAGCTAGCGAAAAATTTGCGAAGGATGGAAAAATGGTCGTTGCGGGCACTGAGGTATTTTGCCGTTATCTGGTCCGTCTTTCTTATTACTTCATTTTTGCGATCGGTATTACCCCGATAGACATCCAGATCAGCAGCAACATTTTCCAGGTAAGCTACTACTTCATATTTATACTCAGATTCCTGAATGCTGGTAGTAACCCCTCTTTTAAAATTGACCGCTATAATGATTGCTACTGCAACCATAGTAAATACACCGAAGGCTATAAAAAGCGGATGGTAAAGAGACAACAACACCACGCTAAAAAATATTTGCACGCCTGCCGTTACAAAATCAATCAATAGCTTGGTTAATCCTTTCTGAATGGTAAGTACATCAAAGAATCGGTTTACCAGTTCCGGTGGATGTTCGCCTTCCAGCTCAGATGGTTTGATGCGGGGTAACCGATAAGCAAATTCAATAGCCGCTTTGATGAATAGTTTTTGCTCCAGCCCTTCTACCAGCGTAAGCTGTGCTATGAGCATAATACCGCTAATAATAATGCCTATCAGAATAACTGCAATGAGGATGTAAGTAGAGCTATACATGGCCCCATTGGACAAAAGATTGAATACGGCTGTAATACCTAATGGAAGGGTAAGCCCTAGCAAGCCAATTAGTATGGCATACAAAAAAATGTAGTTAATGTCCGACCGCTCCGGGTGCAAAATCCGCAACAGCCGCTGCCAGGGAGAAAGATGTTCTTCTACCTGATGTTTCTTACTCATGAAAATTTTAATTTATACTTGGTGTGGCAAAAAAAGTTGCAACAGGGACCGCAAGTATAACTTCACATACACTAAAGTGTTAGCTAACAATATGTTATCTCAACCTTTTCTAATTTGAAAAGGTCATTTTATAATGCTATTCTTAATAAAATGAAATTCACCTGTGAATAATATTAGAAAATGATTTGAACCAAATTAGATTGGAGTTATAGACAGAGCTAACAGCATAATTATCAAATCCCAGGTTGATGGGTTTTCTAAATATGGATAAAAACTAAAAAGCCATTCTTTTTGTAAAGAATGGCTTCTGTTATTTCTGAAAGGAATCTAATTATACCGCAAAGCTTTCGCCACAACCGCAGCTACGGCTGGCGTTGGGGTTGCTGAAACAAAAACCTTTACCGTTCAATCCGTCGCTAAATTCCAGTTCCGTATTTACCAAGTACAAAAAGCTTTTTAAGTCAGTCACTATTTTCAATCCTTTGTCTTCGAAAGACTGATCCATGGGTTTTGTTTCGTTGTCAAAATCCATTTTATAGCTAAGGCCACTACAACCACCGCCTACTACCGATACCCGTAAAAAATAAGAAGGATCACTGCTTATACCGGATTCCGACATCAGTTGACCAACCTTCGTTAATGCTTTGTCGCTGATGTATATACCATTATCTGTTGCTACCATAATTAATGTGCTGATGTGCTAATGTGCTAACTTGCTGAAATTGGAAAGCTTTCTTCCCAATCATGAGCAAATAAGCCCCTTAGCCTATTATCAAATCATTCTAGTGAACAATGCTTTCTTCAAACTGCAACGCTTCCATACCATTCTTAGCCCGGTAGTCGTTGATAGCAGCTTTTATAGCATCTTCAGCCAATACAGAGCAGTGAATTTTTAATGGTGGCAGGTTCAGTTCTTCTACTATTTCCATGTTGTCAATAGCCACTGCCTGGTCTACTGTTTTTCCTTTCAGCCATTCGGTAGCTAAAGAAGAGGAAGCAATAGCGCTACCGCAACCAAAGGTTTTAAACTTCGCATCGGTAATTACGCCGGTAGCGTCATCTACCTGAATTTGCAGGCGCATTACATCGCCACATTCAGGAGCACCTACCAGTCCGGTTCCTACATTCTTACTTCCTTTATCCAGTGTTCCTACATTTTTAGGATTCTGATAATGATCTATTACTTTTTCTGAGTATGCCATAATATTAATTTGCTGATGTGATAATGTGCTGATGTGCTAATGCAACACAATAAAAAGTAAGCCTATTTACACTAATTAGCAG
>CAXTDG010000539.1:0-3723 GCA_964242675.1 uncultured Chitinophagaceae bacterium | reverse complement strand
GTGTTGCTCTGAAAAATGTTGTTGATCTCTGTTTCGCTCATTTCCAGAATTTCAGCCAGTTCTTCGCTGCTAGGTTCCCGTTCATGTTCCTGCTCAAAAGCCATATAGGCCTTATTGGCTTTGTTGTACGTACCAATTTTGTTTTGAGGCAAACGAACCAAACGACCTTGTTCAGCCAAAGCCTGAAGAATACTCTGACGAATCCACCATACGGCGTAAGAGATAAATTTAAAACCTTTGGTTTCGTCGAAGCGCTGAGCAGCTTTTATCAAACCCAGGTTACCCTCATTAATCAGATCACTAAGGCTAAGGCCCTGGTGCTGATATTGCTTTGCTACTGATACCACAAAGCGAAGGTTGGCTTGCACCAGTTTGTCCAGTGCCCGTTGGTCGCCCATCTTAATGCGTTGCGCCAGCGTGGTTTCTTCCTCCGGGGTAATCATAGAAATTTTAGAGATTTCCTGAAGGTATTTTTCAACCGCCTGGCTATCTCTGTTGGTAATTTGGGTTGCAATTTTTAGCTGCCTCATAATATATAATTCCTTTTACTAGATTAAATAACGACGAGAAGACATTCTTTGTTTAACGTGAGTGCAAAAGCAGGGTTAAAAACAAAAGATGTACGATGTAGAAAAGGGCAAGGTTGGGTTTAAATGTAATTTCTGGTAGCTGAATTTACAAATTTGTGGAAAAGATTGGTCGAGTGGTGGAGTTTAATACGGAAAGCGGACAATTGTAACCCCAACCATAGCATAAGCTGGTAAGCAAGGTGGTGACTTGCGTAGCAGCGGAAACGTTGGCAACTGAAATGACGGTAATGGTAGCCAATTACGAAGCTTAAACCAGTTTTTCATGAGCTTGGATTTTGAGGTAAAAAAAATAAGTCCATACTATATAGATAATAGGATGGCAACATGTGCTGCACCTGTATATAAAATCTATTAGAATGCCTGCGTAAATACGGATGGGAGGCGGAAATATTGCAGTAATACTAGAAAAAATGAGGATGAGGCCTCATCCCCGGCCCTTCTCCTCCCGGAGAAGGGGGCCTCTGTGCAACACTAAAAACAAAATTTACCATCTGGCTTAAAACAAACCATTTCAAAAGTGATTAGAGAATTTAAACAGTTTGAATCCGTTGGTTGAAAATTATAAACGAATCTTCATAGAGGCATCCTTCTCCGGGAGGAGAAGGAATGAGGATGAGGCGCCTACTTCTTAATCGTCCGGTACTTCTTATTCACCTTAGGGTCGTTGAAATAATCATTTACTTCCCGGTTGGTTTCGTCGTCGTTATCTGCCAGTGGTACATCAATCAATTGTAGCTGTGCTTGTTTTAGTTCACTTTTCATCCGCTGTATTTTGCCAGATACATCGGGGTCACGGTTGCCAACCAGCGTATTATCTACCTGCATATACTCCAGCCGCTTTATTACTGCCCGTATCTGAGTAGTGGTATTTTGTTCCTGGTTTTTGGTTGGGGCTACCGCTTCTTTTACGGGTACCATGGCCACACCAATACCCGGCAGCACTTTGCCCAGCGAATTATTATTGTTGTTGGTGGAGGAAATAATAGTACCGCTCAGCGCTGTGGTAGCTGCCGTCAGGTCGAACGTAGTACGGGTAGTTTTAGTATTTTTAATTTTCTTGTCCAGTTGTTTAAAGGTGTACTTCAACTGGTCGATGTAGTGGTTCACATCCTTCTTTATCTGGCTATACTCCTGGTAGCGCAATGGATAATTGACCCCTTCCTTTACAAAAATTTTTATGCTGGCGGTATCCTTATTATAAAATTTATCGGCCCCAATAAACTGTAGTGTTACCGAACGTTGCTTGGCGGTATCGCCTTCCCGTATAAAATCGAACGGAATGGCCCAGGCAAAACTTTCGCCGCAGTGGGCTGGTGCAGCTGAGTAACTAATGGGCAGATTAACCGCCAGACTAATAGATTCCAGTGGAAATGTACCGGTTTCGCAGTTCACCCGAAACGCAACGCTGTCTCCTTCTTCTACGTACAGAATATTGCTTACAGAAGGCTTTACTTTCGATACATTGATCTCCGTATTGTAAAACTGAATGATGAAACTGGTATCTACCCTTTCCTGTGGGTTTTTTACATTCTGTACGCCTACCAGCACCTTGTATTCCATATCGTATTTCAGGCGGCCGCTTTTAAACAGCGCCTTATCTGCATTGAAAAACAGCAGCCCGTTATCCTTATTAATCCGCAGGCCCACCGGGCTATTACGCAGGTACCAAAAATATTTAGCCGAGTCTTTATTTACCTGCAGGTCGTATTGCAGTGTAGAATCAACATGCAAAGTGATGTACGGATTGAGGTTGATGATACGAAGTGGCGTATCTACCACCGGAACAACGGGTTGTACAGAAAGCGTATCTGTATAAACAGGTTTGGGAATACTATCAGGCGGCTGGGCTTGTGCAAATAAGGATAAGACGATACAGACAACAGATAAAATCCACTTCATGCGCCGGGCGGTTGGTTTAGCGGCGGCTAAGATAGCACTGAAAAGGAAAGTGGCGGGAGGGAAGGGGTTTAACTAAAATTGAATTACCCGCAAACATTTTATTGCCACTTGCTATAAGGTACGTTCAATTTTACTAACAGCTTTGGTTTACATAAATTCGTTTTGTGAAACAACCCCTAGCTATAGCACTTGATTTTGAAGTTGATAAACTGACAAATTCCATTGAGAATGCTATCTCAGGCGAAGTATTCGATACTTTAATTACTTTACTCAAAGACACTGATAAGAAACAAATAAAAAAGAGTGAATGGTCTTTTAATTGGAGTACTGAACTTGCTGATAAAAATAAACAGGTTTACAAACTGACAACTATAAATAATCCAACCATTATTCATGGATTAATCAGTTTGACAGATAAGAGCAACCACATTTATATGAATTTGATTGAAAGTGCTAAGTTCAACAAGGGAAAAAGTAAACTTTATAAAGGAGTAGCCGGTAATCTTGTCGCTTTTGCCTGCAAACTATCATTCGAAAAAGGGTATGATGGCATCGTTTCCTTTATAGCAAAAACGCAACTTATTAAGCATTATGAGCAAACTTTAGGTGTCAAGTTATTCAGTGGCAACCGTATGTTTATTGATACCCGAGAGGCATTTATTTTGACAAATAAGTATTTTAAAGACTTTAAGCTATGATAGATTTTAAGAAAATGGATGGCAAAGACTTTGTTTTTATAAACAAGTCTTTAAGTGACAAAGAAGAAAAAGAATTTAGTGCCTTTTTGAAAGTGCGAAAATCAAAAACAAGAACAATACGTGTTGTGAAAAAAGCAAAAACGCTTAACAATCAATAGTATAAGTTATCAATCAAGGTATTGCTACATGCATTCTTAAACTGCATGATTGTATTGATGATACAATGTTCTAATCATCTTCTAAATCGTAATCTGCCATTGCATTGAACTAAAATGGGCTATTTTTACCCGCTGCTAAAAGCAGAAAAAGATTAAGGAATGACTATTAGTTACAACTGGCTAAGCGAATATTTACCGGAAAAAATAGAACCCGAAAAGCTCTCGAAAATATTAACGTCACTAGGGCTGGAGGTAGAAAGCCTTGAAAAATACGAAGCGGTAAAAGGCGGACTGGAAGGCCTGGTAATTGGCCAGGTGCTGGAATGTGAAAAGCATCCTGATGCAGATAAACTGAGCCTTACCAAAGTAAACGTAGGC
>CAXTDG010000538.1:0-3724 GCA_964242675.1 uncultured Chitinophagaceae bacterium | reverse complement strand
GTTCTATACTTTGGTATGCCAGCAGGGGAGATCGTTTTTCAAAATCGTTGTAAATGTAGCGTAGGGCATCGCCGGTATTAATCATCTGGTAACTAATGCTGGCTTCACTTTCATCGTCGAACTGACTTTTGTGAATCACGTTGCTCCAATCCAGTTTGCCATCTTTATCAAACGATAGTATTATAACATTATCTGCATTGTAGCGGGTAACCTGGTTGCCCCAACGGCTGCCATACGGATAGCCCAACCCGCCCCAGCGATTGTAATAATAATAGGAACTGAAAGGTGAAGAATACGGTGATAGATAGTCCCAACGGGAGTAAGGGTTGGCTACGCCCCGGCTGGAGGTGTATAAATTTTCGGCACAAACCACAAAGCCGCCATCCCGTTTTAGTACTATTTGTTGCAGGTAAAAATCGTTGAACGCATTTTTAATGTTGTTTTCGCCACGGGCATCCTGCCGTATATCATCACCTAGTGGTATTGCTTTATTAGCTACTTCGGTACTGCTAGCCTTATCCCACACACTATGAAAAACGCCTTCGATAATATTTTTTTTGCCTCTATAGTAGAAGGATGTAATGACGTAGCGATTATTCGCATTGTCAGCTTTCATCTTTACCTCGTCCAGCGTTATGCCATCCAGCTTTATAGGATTGATAAGAAAAGTATCTTGAGCCGTAGGTTTTTGTACCAGGAAAAGCTTCAGCACATTACCATTATTGCTGGCTCGTTCGCCCCGTGCAAAAAAGAAGTTGCCTTCATTGTCTACTGCAAAGTCGCTCAGCAAATCGTTACGGTCGTTCATAGCCAGCGGTATGCGGCTGGTTTTAATAGGTGCAAGTTCTTTATCGTACAGCAGCGTTTTTACGCCATAGCGCTGTTCGTTGCGATTATTAATTTTAAAAACTACGATCCGGTTTTTGTCTTCGCTGTTTACTACACTATACAGTTTGCTGTTGGTGTTGTAGTTAATATCGGTAGTATCCAGCTGTAGCACATCGCCCATTTTGCGGCCCAGGCCATCAATTTTGGCTGCCATGCAGTACACAATGTTTTTCTTCTGGTACTGGTAAATCATCCAGGCGTAATCTGAGTAGGGGATGAAATCTACGTTCAGCATGTGTTCGTTCAGGTATTCCAGGCTCAGGCGGCTGGTTTCCTTCATATCGGCATCGTACACACTTATCACATTGCGGTTGCGATAATTTTTGTACACCAATGTATTGCTACCGTAGCGGCCTATAATTTCAAAATTAGTTTGGCGCAGGTCGTCTTTATTAGGGTCGGAATACACCACCCGTTGTGCGGCAAGCTGGCTGCCGGTTAGCAGCGTGGTGATAAAGAATAAAATAAATAGTCGATTCATAAAATGGCAAAAGGAAGTACTAGTAGTAAGTGGTTTCAAACGTACAGAATAAATATTACGCAGGGCGGGGCCGGTTGTTTTAATGTGCTGTCAATTTTAAACTAAGTTTTGGTTAACAAGCAGTTAGCGGCATCAATTGTAAGCAGTGATGAATTTTCAGTCCATATTACACATCGAGTGCTAGGGATAGCAATAGGTAGAGACGAATTGCAATGCGCCTCTACCTATTGCTACTTTGCAGCGATTGGTTAAAGTGCTTTTCTGGCCAAAACCCGTCTTCTGTAAAATTTGTTAGTACACTGGCTTTTAATTCAATTATATCTTTGATTTTTAATCATTCACATTCTACGTGGGCAAACATATCAATAAGGTGTCAGCGGCTGGTCTGCTAATTGCCTTCGGAATTATTTACGGCGACATTGGTACCTCACCTCTTTACGTTTTAAAAGCCATTATTGGCACCGAATCTGGCACGGGTCTTTACCGGCCGGTATCAGAAAATCTGATCTTGGGAGGACTATCAGCCATCATCTGGACACTGACCTTACAAACCACAATTAAATACGTTTGGCTCACCTTAAAAGCTGATAATAGGGGGGAAGGAGGCATCTTTAGCCTGTATACCCTGGTGCGGCGGCAAAAGCGTTGGTTAGTAATTCCCGCTATGATTGGTGGTGCCGCCCTGCTGGCAGATGGTATGATTACGCCCCCTATTTCCATCACTTCGGCTATTGAAGGCTTGCGGCAAATACCAAGTTTGCACGATATAAAAGAGCAAACCATTATTGTTATTGTACTATGCATTCTGGCAGCCCTTTTCTTTTTGCAGCAATTTGGTACCGCCTCTATTGGTAAGCTTTTCGGGCCTATTATGATTGTGTGGTTTGGGATGCTGGCTTTTTTAGGAATTATGCATGTGTCCGACGACTGGAGCATACTAAAAGCTTTTAACCCGTACTATGCTTACAAGCTGCTCACTACACATGATCAGGTAGGCCACGGCTTCTGGTTGCTAGGTGCTGTTTTCCTATGCACTACGGGTGCCGAAGCACTCTACAGCGATTTGGGCCACTGCGGTCGCAGCAATATTCGGGTGTCGTGGATATTTGTAAAATCGGCGCTCATTCTTAACTATATTGGCCAAGGCGCCTATCTGTTGGCCCATTATGAGGGAAAGGTTTTCCCTGTTGACGAATTGAATCCCTTCTTTGTAGTAATGCCGCAATGGTTTCTCGTAATAGGTATTGTAATATCTACAGCTGCTGCTATTATTGCCAGTCAGGCATTAATCAGTGGTTCGTTTACCCTAATCAGCGAAGCCATCCGGCTGAACCTGTGGCCCCGGATGAAAATAAAATACCCAACGGAAGCTAAAGGTCAGTTGTTTATTTCCGGTATCAATTTCCTGCTGTTTTGTGGATGCTGTGGTATTGTGTTGTATTTCCGCACCTCCGAAGCTATGGAAGCGGCGTATGGTTTAGCCATTACGCTATGTATGATAGCTACCAGCATTTTGTTCTCCAACTACCTGGTTAGCCGCCGTCGGCCTGCACCACTCATCTGGCTGTACCTTACTGTTTACATAGCTTTAGAAACCAGCTTCCTGATTGCCAACCTGGACAAATTCCCCCATGGTGGTTTTGTTACGCTGATTATTGGAGGTTGCCTGTTCGGAATTATGTACGTGTGGTTTCGCAGTCGGAAGATTAAAAACCGCTACGTGGAATTTGTGCGAATGGAAAACTACATTCCGCAAATACAGGAGCTGAGCAACGACAAAAGTGTATCGAAATATGCTACGCACCTGGTGTACATGACGAGTGCTAACAACCCCAAGGAAATTGAGCATAAGATCATTTACTCCATCCTGAACCGTAAGCCCAAAAGAGCCGACATCTATTGGTTTGTGCATGTGGATACGCTGGATGACCCCTATACCTGTGAGTACAGCGTTGACCATATTATGCCGAACGATATTATCCGTATTGAGTTTCGGTTGGGCTTCCGTATTCAACCCCGACTCAATTTACTATTCCGCCGGGTGGTGGAAGACTTGGTAGCTAACCGTGAAGTAAACATTACCAGCCGCTACGAAAGCCTGGAGAAAAATAATATCGTGGGCGATTTTCAATTTATTGTGCTGGAAAAATTTCTGAGCCAGGATAACGAACTGCCTTTTACCGAAAAACTAATTATGCGGCTATACTTCTGGATAAAAGAACTGAGCCTGAGCGAAGAGCGGGGTTTTGGCCTAGATAGCAATTATGTTAAGGTGGAAGAGTTCGCGTGGATTGTGGCGCAGGTATCGGACATGGGATTGAAGGAGTTAAGAGTTAAAAGTTGAGAGTTGAAATC
>CAXTDG010000537.1:0-3724 GCA_964242675.1 uncultured Chitinophagaceae bacterium | reverse complement strand
GCCTGCGCCTGGGCATGCGTACCGAAAACCGCTACCCCATGATTAAAGACTTTGTGCCATTAGCTGGCTTGGAAGACATCGTTTTTGGCGGCTGGGATGTGTACCACGACAATATGTATCAAAGTGCTATGAATGCCCGGGTGCTGGAACCAACCTTACTGCTGGCAGTAAAGGACGAACTGGAAGCATTGAAACCAATGAAGGCCGTTTTTGACAAAAGCTTTATCAGCAACCTCGACGGTACTAATATAAAAGAGGAAGCTACCAAAGCGGAGCAGGCGAAAGCCGTGATGAACGACATTACCAATTTCATTGAAAGTAATGGTCTGAACAGGGCTGTAATGGTTTGGTGTGGTAGTACCGAAAAATACATTGAGCCAAGTGAAGTGCACATGAGCATTGAGGCTTTTGAGGCAGGTTTGCAAAACAACGATCCTCGTATTGCACCAAGCATGATCTACGCCTATGCAGCCCTCAAATCAGGTGTTGCATTTGCCAATGGAGCACCCAATCTTACCGTTGATATTCCGGCTATTGTTGAATTGGCGAAAGAAGTAGGCCTGCCTATTTCTGGTAAAGATTTCAAGACGGGTCAAACTTTAATGAAAACCATCCTGGCTCCAGGCTTATATGCACGGGCATTGGGCGTAAGCGGTTGGTTCTCTACAAACATCTTAGGCAATAGAGACGGTCTGGTGCTAGATCACCCGGATAATTTTAAGACCAAAGAAGTAAGCAAGCTGAGCGTACTAGAAAGCATTTTTCAACCGGAAATTAACCCTGAGTTATACGGCGATATGTACCATAAGGTGCGTATCAATTATTATCCTCCACATGGCGATAATAAAGAAAGCTGGGATAACATCGACATTTTTGGCTGGTTGGGTTACAAAATGCAGATCAAAATCAACTTCCTCTGCCGGGATTCTATTCTGGCTGCGCCAATTGTGCTGGATCTGGCCTTATTCACCGATTTGGCTGCCCGTACCGAAATGGGTGGTATTCAGGAGTGGCTGTCGTTCTACTATAAATCACCACAAACGGCTCCCGGCCTACGGCCCGAACATGATATTTTCAAACAACTCATCAAGTTGCAGAATACTCTGCGCCATATGATGGGTGAAGATTTGATTACACACTTGGGATTAGATTACTATCAGGATCTGGTGGAAGCGTTGTAACAAAAAGCTTCACCTATCTTCCCCCAACGGGGGAGGGAATATGCGAAGACTAAAGAAAAGAATGATATAGACAGAGATCAATAACTAAATTCTTACGGTTTTCAAGTCTCTCCTGTTGGAAAGATTTAGAGGGCTGGGTTGGAAAAAAGTCGACTCACATTAGTGGCAGAACGATGGAAACATTGTTCTGCCACTTTGTTTTAATACTATCTAGTTAATTAATTATTTTAAATCGAATGCAGCAGTTATCAACATTATAGACACTTTTTAAGTAATAGATGTTTTTTTTTGCCAGCTATAAAAATATAGCTCCATTTGACCTTTCTTGCCTAAAAAAAATGACACAAAAGAAAAGCTTTGTATTTTCAAGGACTTAAACAAACTATGCTGCTACACTACGCACCAAAAATTCTATGGCTATCTGTACTGCTGTTCATTAGCCAATTACTAGCCGGGCAAACCGTTGTAAGCGGTACTGTTACGGATGCTACTACGCATCAGCCGCTGGCATCTGTGAGCATCCAGTTCAAAGGCAGCCGCCGGGGTGTCACTTCAGATGGCGATGGAAAATTTACCATTTCCAGCGATGCTAATGTTACTCATATACAGTTTTCGTACGTGGGATATAAAACCCTTAGTAAAAGTGTACAGGCAGGTAAAACACAAACAATAAACGTAGAACTGGATACGGCCGGAGAAATAAACAACGTAACGGTAAAACCACATAAAGTAAAATACCGCAACAAAGACAACCCGGCGGTGGAACTGATACAAAAAGTAATAGACAATAAAGACAGCAACCAGACAAAATCTTACAACTCCGCCAGCTACCAGCAGTATGAAAAGATGCAGGTAGCCATCAGCAACGTAGCTGAGAAACTGCAAAAAAGTAAGCTGCTACATCGCTTCAGCTTTATGCTCAACGATAAGGATACCACCATGCTGGAAGCTGGTCGATCTACTATACCGGTGTACCTGGAGGAAACGATTTCTCAAAACTATCAGCGCAAAAATCCGGATAAGAAAAAGCAAATCATTTTGGCGGAGAAACGGGTAGATTTTGGGGGCTACATTGATAATGCGGGCATCAAAACCTACCTCAACTACCTGTACCAGGATATTAATGTGTACGACAATAATATTCTTTTGCTCAATACCCAGTTTCTTAGCCCTATAGCTGGTGTAGCCCCCACTTTTTACATGTACACCATTATGGATACGGTAAAAGTAGATGGAGATAGCCTGGTGAAAATGAACTTCACGCCCCGCAACCCCGCCGATCTGCTCTTTCGGGGAACGATGTATGTAACGCTGGATGGCCACTACGCCATAAAAAAGATAAACCTGACGGTAAGTAAATATGCCAACCTGAACTGGGTTCGGGAAATGCACATTGGGCAGCAGTTTCAGCAGGATAGCCTTACTGGCCGTTACTACCTCACTAAAAGTGAAGTGAACGCTGATTTTGGTTTGTCGAAGAACAAAAAGGCAGGTGGTATCTACGGGGAGCGAAGCATTTCCTTTAAAGATTTTCAAACCGGGCAGCCGCTGGAAGATAGCCTGTTCGATGGAGAAGCCGTAGTTAGGCTACCGCAATCAGCAGCTACAGATAGTTTTTTGGTAAGCAACCGCCACGATAGCCTGAGTGCATCTGAAGCTAAAGTGTACAAAAACATTGACAGTTTGGTGCACATGAAATCGTTCCGTACGGTGGCTGGCCTTATTGAATTGGTTAGTTCCGGCTATGTAAGGACTGGCCCGGTTGAGTTTGGCCCGCTAGCAGCTTTTTATGGCTACAACCCGGTAGAAGGATTGCGGATTCGCTTTGGTGGCCGCACCAGGGTAGCACCTTATTTTAGTGATAGGGTGCAATTAGAGGGATACGGAGCCTATGGATTTAAAGACCAGCGCTGGAAATATTATGGAGGCATTACATACTCACTTAGTGATCGCAACCTGTTTCAGTTCCCGGTGAAATACCTAAAGTTTAGTTATCTCAACGATACTCGTGTACCGGGACAAGAATTGCAACTGGTAAATGAAGACAATGTTTTTCTATCCTTTACCCGTGGTATAAATGATCGTTTTCTTTACAACAAAACGTACCGGGTTGAGTGGCAGAACGAAATGAAAAACCATTTTACCTACACCATTATTTATAAAAACTGGGAACAGGAAGCCGGTGGTGGCCTTGCGTATACCCGTACGGAAAATGGAATAAAGCTGCCCGTTAGTTCTATCACAGCATCCGAAGTAGCAGCCGAGTTTCGGTGGGCACCGGGTGAACAGTTTTACCAGGGTAAAGTGTACCGGGGACCTATTCTGAATAACAAACCTATTTTCCGGCTACGGCTGGCCGCTGGTATCAGCGGATTTTTGGGCGGCGAGTACAATTACAAAAGCCTTGGAGCAAGCATACAGAAACGCCTGCTGCTATCGCAACTGGGTTACATAGATGCCGTAGTAGAAGCTGGAACTACGCTGGGCAAAGTGCCATATCCACTACTTACTATCCACCGGGCCAACCAAACCTACGCTTACAT
>CAXTDG010000536.1:0-3744 GCA_964242675.1 uncultured Chitinophagaceae bacterium | reverse complement strand
ACCTCAATCGGGAAGTCATATTCACGGTCTTTATACGTAACGGGGATTGTCAAAATGAAATTATAATTGATTACTTACAGCAACAGACCGCAATGGCAAAGGTTGTGATATGGTTAGTAAACTCATACTACTACGGCCGTGCAATTCCATTTGCAAACTTTCCTGCACCTGGGTAATCCGTAACTAATGACAGCTCATAATCGCCCCGCAGTTTTAGCTTTTGCAGCAGTTGGCGTAGCTGCATGGAGTCATCGCTTTTAGCATACACCTGGTCGTGGGCCAGCACCACCAGGTTATTTTCTTCACGAGTTTGCCGGTGGCTAAAGCTGCTATCTATCTGCGCCAACAGGTTATCAGCAGTAGTTGTTACGCTCATGGTTTTAGGATCGAATTTCCATTCTACATCCCAGCCCATTACAATGAAACCCGCTTGTTGCAGGGAATCGGCAGCGGCAGCACTGGCAGCTATATCAGTGTAATGCAAACTATCGGTACGCCAGATATTGCGGCCCGGTGTACGGGCAATATTATTAAAGAGATGAAGACTGTCTTTTGTTCGTTTAAAATCATCTACCACACCAGCTGGGTTTTGATAATACACTAAGTAATGATTGCCAGCATGAGAATAACTATGGTTGCACAACGTTACATCAGTTGCGGCTTTCAGGCTATCCCACATTTGCTCTTGGTAAAAGCTTCCCGCTACATGCTCGCCTACCAGAAAAAAGGAAGCCGGAACCTGCTCATCCTGCACAATGTGTAGCACATTGCGAGTGCCTTTATTGGGCCCATCGTCGAAGGTGAGGTAGACTCTTTTTTTTCTATGCTTTTTAGGAGTAGATTTTTGTGCAAGACTATCAGAAACTGCACTGGTAATTGGTTCTTCTCCAATTATTTGTTTGTGCTTCAGCCGTTTGCTACAGCACATAAAAAGGACGATTACCGACAACATAATAGTTGCGGCAGGTGCGGCAAGTAGCCTGCCGCCAGCAGACGAGGGGTTCATAAAGGGTTAGGGAATTTTATTGCATTCGTCTCCTAATACGGAAAGCAGGATCGTTTTCTTATTTGCTACTTCGTTAAGGATTGTATAAAGCACAAAACGCTTTTGGAGCAATAAAAAAAGCAGGCGATTTGCCTGCTCTGCTCTTGTATTGTAATGCCGTAACTATTGCTTAATAAGCGCTGGCTGCTACTGTTTTCTTCGTTTTTTTGACAGCAGGAAATAATTCCCTTTGAGGCGATGCCTGAAACAATCGCTTTACAATCGTCTCTACTTTTTGCTGTAGCGCTTCCTGGTCATGTTGCATCCAGTTACCGTTTTGCCTTATTACTTTTCCATTGGCTATCACTGTATGCATGTTGCTTTCATTTAGGTAATAAAATGCTGGATGCAGTTTGTAAGAATCATTTTGCAATTCCTCCTGTAATACCAAACTCAAGCAAGCTTTTTTGCCTACTTCTATTTTGGCAGAAGTGTTGAATCCGGCAAAGTCATTTGAATATTGCATGGAATCGAAAAAGAAATCATTTGCCTTGTAAGGCAGCTGCATCGGGAACTCCATTTTATCTATCAAACGGTTGTTTACCACGCCCCGATAGTGCTGTAACAGCAATCGTTGCTGAAATAACAAGCTACTGGTAGAAGCTGTAATAATATCAATACCTACCGACCATTGCAAACCGGCACAATCGGCAATCATAGCAGTGGCAGGATTACCAAGGCCCATTTGCAGTTCTGCTTCTGGTGTCATCGTTACCAAACAACCCGCTTGCTGCATCAGGCTAAACTCTTCTGCGGACAGTGTATTGCAATGCACCATATTCATGCGGTTGTGCAGCAAATTCTGTTCGGCCAGTTGCAGTACCGGTTTATAAATTTTACCCAGGATAGATGAACCAATATGCATGGAAACGGGTATGCCTAATTGCTGTGCAAGTTGTATGTCTTCCCTGTTAACATCCATAGTAGCAAACTCAGGCCCCCGGATACCCATGCCTAGTTTTACAGCAGGCGAAACATGAGCCCACTTACTTACCAACCGTTCAATATCCTTACTGTGTGGCACAGTGCTATTGTTCCAGGTTTCGTTGCGGCCAATGGCGGAAGTGGAATGAAAAAACAGCACGTTTATACCAGCATCGTTTGCAGCTTGCAATGCAGCATCCGCATGCTCCGGCGAGTTCATAATATGCGACCAGTCGAAAATAGTGGTCACCCCGGCTGATGCAGCTTCCAGGTAACCGTACAGATTCAGATAATACAAATCGTCCGCACTGATTTTGGGGCCAATTTCTCCGATGGCTTTATCCAGATATTCCAGCAGCATCATATCGGAGGCATATCCTTTAAAAGGCGATTGCCATACATGGCGGTGCGCATCGGTAAGGCCTGGCAGTGCAATAGCACCATTGCCATCTATTATTTCTTCATTTTCCAGGGCCGGTATGGAAGTGGCTATTTCAACAATTATATCCGCTATAATTCTGATATCTGATGTTTGATACAGCGGCTGACCATCAAACAGGTAAACGTTTTTAATTAGCATTTTGTAAACGATTAAGATTTTATATAAGTAGAAAGATGAAAAATTACCAATACGGATTGCTGCAAGGCCGGAAGCCTGTTGTTTCCAGGTAAGCAATGATGATATTGCCGCAATTACCTGGTGAAATGCCGGATGCAAAACTGTTAACAGAGAAAGGGCTTACTATCTGCTTTCAATCCGGGCAATGAAATGCCATGCCGCTTTTTGCAGCTTAAAACCACGTAGAATTTAATTAATAGGATTCTGTTGTTTTTACCCGATGATTTCCAGCTTTTGAAAAATGCTTAAGGAATGATGGGTAAGCATGGAAGGCACATCGCCACTAAATTTTTTGAAATCCCGGATCAGGTGCGATTGATCGGCATAACCTGATTCGTAACTAACATCCGCCCAGCTTACATCCGGAATTCCAATTTTCCGGGCATACCGGTATGCATTGCGAAAACGAATAATCTGTTGATAGGTTTTAGGGCTGGTACCAAATTGTTGTTTAAAGCAACGTTCCAGTTGGCGTTTACTTACATACAGTGTTCGGCTGAGTGATTCTATAGAAAGCAGTGACTGTGATTGGCGGATGAGGCGACAGGCTTCTGCCACATAATCACGGTTATTTTTACTATTGATTAGGCGTTGCATTAAAAAACGTTCAGCAATCCGGATCAGCAGCGTAGTATCTTCAATACCCAGCATTTCATCACACAGCTGTGTAGCCATTTTACCAAGTACGGCTTCGGCATCTATCACCTGATTCACCAGCATTGCTGAAGGCAAATTGAATAAATCAGGCAGGCTTTCCGGCTTTAGCCTGATACTGAACATAGGGGTATTGACAGCCGTTTTCCAGAAAGCTGTATCGGTGTATAAGCCGGTAAAATAAACAGGCGTACTTTTTTCCCAAATGCCCTGATTACTGATAAAACAAGGCTTTGCACCTACCTGTATGATCAACTCAACTGTACCCAGTGGCAGGCAGCGCTGAACAGGTGGCTCCTCACCAATAATCATAGTATCAAAAACATGGTACCAATAGCAATCTACATATTTCCGTAAAAGAGGTATGGGTAAAAATTCCTGGTAAATCATACATCCGTTTTTTAATAAATGCGATGCAAAGATCAGGTTTCTTATATGGGAGAAAATTGGACAAATGCGACATTTTATCATCTTAAAAAATCCAAACGGCACTGAGATTCTC
>CAXTDG010000535.1:0-3746 GCA_964242675.1 uncultured Chitinophagaceae bacterium | reverse complement strand
TTTGACACACTTGTACAGGATTAATATGTTTTTAAGAAAACTAAAAAACTGCTTGATTTCGGTACTCAAAAAGTAATATGGGTTTTTTCTGCCACTAATAGAGTAATGATTGCAGAGCCAGATAAGCCTTGGCAAATTTACCCCTGGAATACTACTCTTACACTGATTGATGAAATTGCTTTCAACATTGAGACCTTTTGCATGGAAAAAGGTTTTAGTAACCTGCTAGTTCCTTAGTTCATTTTTCTATCTGCACCCGCCGCAAATCCAGCAGGTTTAGCGCATTGGGGTAAAAGCCTTTCACCCTGGGCTGCACCAAATGAATCACCATATCGTACCACATAGGCACCACCGGTGCATCGGCAATAATCTGCCGGTCCATTTGGTGGTACAAATCATAGCGGAGGAAATCATTCGTTTCGGCCAGGGCTTTTTCATATAAGGCATCGTACACAGGATTGCTGTAGCGGGTATAGTTAGGTGGTGCCGGGTTTTTGCTGTAAAACAAGGTGAAATAGTTCTCTGCATCCGGGTAATCGGCAAACCAGTTGGCCCTAAAAAACAGCGCTTCACTTTTGGAGATCTGTTCCAGCAGCAGGCTTCGCTGCATTACTTCCACTTGTACTGGTATACCCTGCTCCGCCAATTGGCTGGCCACGTAGCTGCCCAAATCGGCATACACCGGGATGGTTTGCAACTTAATGAGCGGCAGATTTTTACCATTGGCAAAACCAGCTTGTGCTAAAAGTTGCCGGGCCTTTTGTGGCTGGTAGGTATAGCCATGCACCGCCGTATCAAACGAGGGCAGGCCCGGCGGCGAAAACCCGGCAGAAGCTACGTAGCCAATACTGTTTCGCAGGTATTGCATCATGCGGGGTTTGTCAATAGCGTAGTTAATAGCCTGACGCACTTGGCGTTGTCGTAATGGATTGCCTTTTAGCAAGGGATTAGTAGAATCGGCCAAAATGCCAATGTATTCTGTGTTTAAATAAGAGTGTTTTTGCAATACTGTTTTGCCCTGCCACTCCGGTTTCAGTTCACCATTTTTAGTCAGCACTTCGTCTTTAAAAGAAGGATCAATATCGTTAATAAAATCCAGCTTGCCTTGCCGGAAATTGAGAAACTCTGCCGCCTTGCTATCGTAGAAATTGATCTTGATAGCATCTAAGTAGGGCAGGCTTTTTCCCGGTTCGTCCTTTTCAAAATAGTGGTCGTTGCGTAGCATTGTTAGCGCCAGTCCTTCTTCCCAGTCTTTTAGCACAAAAGGCCCGGTGCCACAGGGATTGCGGCGAAAATCTTTCCCCCATTTTGCCACTACCTCCTGCGGCACAACGCTGCAATACGGCACCGTTAGAATACCCAAAATAGGGTTGAAGGGCCGCTGTAGTTTTAGCTGAAAAGTAGAATCGTTGATGGCGGTAAAAGGGGCAATGCTATCTACTCGGCCACTAAAAATCCAGGCACCGCTGCTGGCCGTGGCCGGGTCTATAATCCGTTGAAAACTATAGACCACATCAGCGGCCGTCATGCGGCGGCCTTTACCATTGGAGAAGGCTGCATTATCATGGAAAAACACATCTTGCCGCAGGTGAAAAGTATAAGTCTTTCGGTCTTCCGAAATATCCCAACGGGTAGCTAATGAGGGAACAATATGCAGCGCCGTATCAGTTTCTACCAGCGTGTTGTACAACTGGTGCACTGCCCAGATGATAGATTGGTTTTTAGCAAAAGCCGGATCCAGCGTAGCTATGCCGCTTACCTCGTTGTACCGGAAAACGGTTTTGCCATCATCCTGTTTGAAGTGGCAGGAGGCAATGAACAATGAATAGTGAACAATGAACAATGCTATGTATCGACTTTTCAAAAGCATGGGCTAAAGTAGGACAAGACGCAGATTCACGGTTTTTTAAGAATTGCTGTTGTGTATTCTGGCAGCTTGAAATCTCTTTAACTACATTAGCCACATCAAACTGTTAGATCAAATGAAAGGATTCATACGGCACTTTCTTTTATTGTTTACTATTCATTGTTCATTGTTCACTCAAGCTCAATTGTTATCGCCCAAAGCTCCCGTCTTTACCCATGCTGATACTTTGCGGGGTAGCCTGAACCCCAACCGTACCTGGTGGGAAGTAAAACGTTATGATATTGACGTAACGCCAGACTACAACACGAAAACAATTCAGGGCAAAACAACCATTAGTTTTTACGATAGCGGCACCGGCCCTACTATGCAAATTGATCTGCAAAAACCGTTGGTAGTAGACAGTGTAATTTCTATGGGTAGCAATGGTTTTCCTAATAAAAAGCTGCCCTTTACCCGCAACGAAGGCGATAATTATTTCTTGGTAACCTACCGCAACCCCGATGTGAAATACAAACTCATTCCGGGTATGCGGAAGCTGGCCATTTACTACCACGGCACGCCCCGGCAGGCCGTAAACCCACCGTGGGATGGCGGCTGGATATGGACAAAAGATGCACAAGGCCGCCCCTGGATGAGCGTTGCCTGCCAGGGCCTGGGTGCATCTGTTTGGTACCCCTGCAAAGATTACCAAGGCGATGAGCCGGATAGCGGTGCCAGCCTAACGATGCATGTACCGGATACACTGATGGCGATTGGTAATGGGCGGCTAAAAAGCCAATCGGCAAATGATGGAAAAGCGGTTTATACCTGGGAAGTAAAGAATCCGATTAACAACTATACCATCATCCCTTATATCGGTAAGTATGTGCATTTTGGAGAAATCTTCAACGGTGAAAAAGGCCCGCTCACCTGTGACTACTGGGTGCTGGATTACAACCTGGAGAAAGCCAAAAGCCAGTTTAAAGAAGTGCCCCGCATGCTAAAGGCATTTGAGTTTTGGATGGGGCCGTACCCGTTTTACGAAGATGGCTATAAGCTGATAGATGCTCCTCACCTGGGTATGGAGCACCAGAGTGCAGTAGCTTATGGCAACAAGTATGGAAATGGCTATCTGGGCCGGGACTTATCTGGCACTGGCGAAGGATTAAAGTTCGATTTTATTATCGTACACGAAAGTGGCCACGAATGGTTTGCCAACAACATCACCACAAAAGATATCGCCGACATGTGGGTACACGAGGGCTTTACCAACTATAGCGAAACCTTGTTTCTTGACTATTGGTATGGCAATGCGGCTGGAGACAAATACGTACAAGGCTACCAGAAACATATCTTAAATGACAAACCTATTATTGCCCCCTATGGCGTAAATACGGAAGGCAGCGGCGATATGTACAACAAAGGCGGAGCTATGCTACACACCATCCGGGAGGTTATTAATGATGATACGCTGTTTCGTATCATCCTGCGTGGCCTCAACAAAACCTTCTATCACCAAACCGTTACCACCAAACAAGTGGAGGATTACATCAGCCAGAAAAGCAAGATCAACTTTTCTACTGTGTTTGACCAATACCTGCGTACTACCCAGATACCAGTATTACAGTGGAGCATCAGCGGCAGTAGCCTGAAAGCAAAGTTTAGCAACTGTGTAGCCGGTTTTCAACTGCCGGTAAAACTGCCGGTAGGGGTTGGCAAATACCAGTGGGCAACAGTAGGAGATAAGAAACAAATAGAAGTAAAAACAAGCCTATCTCCTGAAACAATGGTAAATGCCTGGGATAAAAATTTTTTTTTGAAGTATGAGGAAGCAAAGTGAAAGGTAAAGCCATTGGTTTAGTCCGTTCTCTCACTTGGCACCGTCTTTACAACCTAACTA
>CAXTDG010000534.1:938-3781 GCA_964242675.1 uncultured Chitinophagaceae bacterium | reverse complement strand
TGTTTTGGACGCTGGAACTGGTTTCTCCACTTGAAGATGCTCCCTGGCCCGCTACTAAGGATGAATTGATTGATTATTCTATTCGTTCGGGTGCACCTATTGAGGTGGTAGAAAACTTGCAGGAACTGGAAGATGAAGGAGAGATATACGAAAGCCTTGAAGATATTTGGCCCGACTACCCGAGTCAGGACGACTTCTTCTTTAATGAAGACGAGTATTAAATAAATAAACCGCAATAAAAAAAGCCGTCCCTATGCATCGGGACGGCTTTTCATTTTTCAACTTCAAATTTATACTCGTCGATTTTTTTGTAAGTGAGCTTAAAATAGATAAGAAAAACAGATAGCACACAAACAATACCATTGCAGATGATGACCGGCATGAGGTTGAGTGCAAATGCATACACCAGCCAAACGACAGTGCTGATAAACACAATGCACAGCATAACTATGCTTAGGTCACCAGCGCTCTTGCTTTGCCAGGTTTTTATTACCTGCGGTAAAAAAGTGATACTACTCAGTAAAGAGCCTACATAGCCACAAGCCTCTGTCCACTGCATGGTTAAAGATTAATTTTAAAAATTGATGTCTGACAACCAAAGCTATTTCTCCATCTGCTCAATCACCGCATGAGACACGCCAGTAAAACTAAATCCACCGTCATGGAAAAGGTTTTGCATGGTTACAAACCGGGTATAATCGCTAAAAAGTGTAACGCAGTAATTTGCACAATCTTCGCCGGCAGCGTTCCCTAAAGGACTCATTTTCTCGGCATAGCTTATAAAACCATCAAAGCCTTTTACACCGCTTCCAGCTGTAGTACGGGTGGGGCTTTGGCTCACAGTGTTGATACGTACTTTTTTCTTTACGCCATAGTGGTAGCCAAAACTGCGGGTAATGCTTTCGAGTAATGCTTTGGCATCCGCCATTTCATTATAGTCAGGAAATACACGCTGTGCAGCAATATAGCTAAGCGATACGATGCTACCCCATTCGGCCATGGCATCCAGCTCATAAGCGGCCTGACAGAAGCGGTGCAGGCTCATAGCCGAAATATCCAGCGTCTTGTGTTGAAATTCGTGGTTCAATTTCGTATAGGGAAAGCCTTTGCGAATATTCATGCTCATGGCGGGACTGAACAGCACAAAATCAACCGGACCACCAAAATGCTCAACGCTTTTTTGCAGCAGCGTTTTCATGTCTTCGTCAATGGTTACATCGGCCCCAATTACCGGGGCGTTGCCGCAAGCTTCAGCCAGTTTGTTTATTTCGCCCATTCGCAAAGCAATAGGAGCGTTGGTGAGTACCAGTTGAGCACCGTTGGCATAGCAGGCCTGTGCCGTTTTCCAGGCAATAGATTGATCGTTCAGCGCCCCAAAAATGATTCCTTTCTTTCCTTGTAACAATTGAGTGGTCATACGTTGATTGATTTTGTAGCAGCCAATAGGCAAGCGGCGCAAACGTAAAAAAAGAATAGCAATAGGCTGAAAACAAAAAACTGCGAAGTTTTGAGTTTCGCAGTTTATTTCATTTATGCTCCTATCATTTCCCGTGCATTTTGCAGTACCGTTACAGATGGATTATCACCTGCCATCATGTTGGCAATTTTTTCTACTCTTTCGTCATCGTTTAGTTGCCTTACCTGCGTTTGAATGCCATTCCGCATTTCCTGCTTGTATACAAAGAAATGAGCGTCGGCACGGGCCGCTATTTGGGGCTGGTGCGTAATGGAAATTACCTGATGGCTACGAGCCAGGTCTTTCATAATGATGCCTACCTGACGGGCTGCTTCGCCACTGATACCGCTATCAATTTCATCAAAAATAAGTGTTGGTAATTGCATACTACTGGCCACAATAGATTTAATGCTCAACATCAGGCGGCTCAACTCCCCACCGCTAGCTACTTTGCGAAGCGGCTCAAAACGGCCACTTCGGTTGGCATCAAACAGGTACTCAATTTCATCCTGCCCTTGAGCTTGCAGTCCACCATCTTCCATCTTCACTTTAATCAATGCATTAGGCATACCTACTTGTTTTAGCAAGGCGGCTACCCGCTCTTCCAGTCCGGGAATTACTTTTTTTCGATTCTCACTAATAACATCGGCCAGCGACTGGGCCGCTATTTGTTGCTGCTTTACCAAAGCTTCTTTCGCAGCTATTTCTTCATCAATATTCAGTACCTGCTGTAGTTTAATTTGGAGGTCTTCCCGAATGGCAATTAATTCGGCAGTAGTAGAAACGCTGTGCTTTTTTAATAGCTTGTAACCCAATGCCAGCCGGTCATTCAGCTCTTGTAAGCGTTGTGGATTACCGCTTATTTTATCGTTAGATCGTTCCAGTTCTTCAGCAATATCGTTCAGCTCAATATGCACACTTTGCAAGCGACTTACTAAGGCTATAATTTCAGCATGAGCAGCTTTGAGTGTTTGCAGTTGCTGTATTAGACTTTTCAATTGCTGCACAAGGGGTTCATCACTTTCTTTCAAAGCAAAATAGGAGGAGGAAAGAACAGACTTAATACTATCTGCATTATTAAGTATTTGTAGTTCTTCATCTATGCTTTCCAGTTCATTTTCCTGCAAGGCAGCTTCATCCAGTTCAGAAAAAAGGAAACGATAATAATCGAGTTCCTTACCAGCGTTGGCTTGTTGCTCTTTCAGTTGCCGCAGAGTGCGTAGGGTAGTAGTGTACTCATTATAAGCAATCTTGTACTGTTGCAAAACAGTGGCATGACTGGCCAGGGCATCCAGTACTTCCCGCTGAAAAGCATTGTCCCCAATTTCTAACGTATCAAACTGCTGGTGCATATCTACCAGCATAGAAGTGAGGATTTTTAACTGCG
>CAXTDG010000534.1:0-928 GCA_964242675.1 uncultured Chitinophagaceae bacterium | reverse complement strand
AGTGTAACCGGGGCATCGTTGATAAAGCTGCGGTTTTTACCACTTGGCGCTATCTCCCGGCGAATGATATTTGTTTCATCTGCATCCAATTCTTCTTCTAAAAAAAACTGCTTTATTTCTTTGCTAATCTCCGACCGGAAGGTTGCCTCTACCACCCATTTTACCGAGTTATCCCGTAGGGTGCTTACATCTGCCCGCTGGCCCAAAATAAGCCCTAATGCTCCTACTAAGATACTCTTTCCTGCCCCTGTTTCGCCAGTGATAATGACGAAATGTGGATGAAAATTGATGGTAAGCTCCTGTATGATAGCGTAGTTCTGAATATGAAGTCTCGAAAGCATAGTGTAAAGTTATGCGGATAGACGACGTTTTTTTTCATAAATCAGCGCCTGTAAATAACTTTTTTTAATCACTAAATGCACTGCTTTGAGCAATGAATTTCCTGCATTTTGTAAGCATCAAAAGTTGATAAATTCATTGCCCGATGTCAAAGCACCTAAATAAGGTGACAGCCGTTTTTGTACACATATTAGCCGATCTGTTTAAAAATTTTGACTTCCATAAAATAATTTTCAAAAAAAGTTGTTTATATTAAACAGGACATTACTTTTGTGTCTCCAATATTTCAAGAGCCAATTATCCAATTCTATGAAAGTGTTCCCTAGCCTTATAGGCTTGAGCATGGTCTTATTGTTTTCATGTACCAAAAAAGTGGAAACAGAGCCAACAGTACTCAACAATAGTTCAACGCCAACTGCTACTACTGCAGCTATTCTTACAGATCCTGAAAACGTACCTCCGTCAAACTATCAAAGCAACACCAATGCTTTTCAGTACAACTATGCCCGTGTAAACATAATCAAAGGCATGACTTGGCAGCTAAACCATACTTCTACAGATGAAGTGGCTAAAAACCTATGGCATGTGT
>CAXTDG010000533.1:0-3785 GCA_964242675.1 uncultured Chitinophagaceae bacterium | reverse complement strand
CAGACGCTAAAATACCTGTGGTGGAACATGAACCAGAATAATGTGGATAGTAGATCCGGCAAAAAACTAAACTGGTTTTATAAACGAATTTCTATTTGCCATCGCTTCACTTTCACTTAAAAAGTGGAATGGTTAAGTATGAAAACATACTGTGAATAAGTATCAGAAAATTGAGTGCGTTAACCCAGGTTTAGCTTTGCTGCTACTTCGTGGCGTACAACAGAAAGCCCGCAATACTGCAGACTTATAATAATATTGGGGTGAAGGATTTTATATCCATTATGCAGCTTCGTAAGTGAAAGCTAAGCGGAGTCGGCTCATCTGTTTCCTTATTCTGCATCTTAACTAAACGCTTGCTTTTTCATCAACTGTTTGAAAAATAAGTAGCCGGTTATGCCAGCAATGGTGGAGGCAAGCAGGATGGCTAGTTTAGCCTGCTCCTGCAATGCTGGCTGCGGAAAAGAAAGCAGCGTAACAAACACCGACATGGTAAAACCTATACCGGCCAAAATACCTATCCCGAAAATGTGCGGCCACCGAATGCCCTTGGGCAACACGCCAATCTTCAACTTCACTGTAAAAAAAGAAGTAGCTATAATTCCTAAAGGCTTGCCCAATAGCAGCCCTGCATAAATACCTAAGGATAGCGGACTGAGCAAGCCTTGTAGCATGGCAGCACTGAACGTAATGTTGGTATTGACCAATACAAATAGCGGCACAATGAAGAAGTTGACTGGCGCTAATAAAGCATGTTCCAGTTTCTCCAATGGGGAGCCATTTTTACCTGTAAGTGGTATAGCAAAGGCAGTAAGCACCCCGGCGATAGTAGCATGTATACCAGAATGGTGGATGAAATACCAAAGCACTATACCTGGTGCCAAATAAGCCCACAAACTTTTAATCCCGGCCTTATTTAATACCAGTTGAAAAGCAAAAATACCTGCGGCGGCTAACAGGTAATTTGTATGAATACCACTGCTATAAAAAAGGGCTATCACCACTATGGCACAGATATCATCGGCAATGGCAAGCGTTGATAAAAAGGTTTTAGCGGCCCCGGCACGGTTGCGGGTAGCAATGCTTAAAATAGCCAGCGCAAAAGCAATATCCGTAGCCATTGGGATGGCCCAGCCTTTGGCTGTTTCTGTATGGGCATTCACCAAAAAAAAGTAGAGCGCTGGCACTATACAACCGCCAATAGCCGCAAAAATGGGAACCGATGCTTTTTGAAAACTAGATAGTTCGCCTACTATAAAAGCCCGTTTAACCTCAAGCCCTACCAGCAAAAAAAACAGCGCCATCAGGCCGTCATTTATCCAGTTTTGTAAAGTGAATTGCAGATCACCCCCCCCAATGCTTCCACCGATTTCTGTGGACAACAGGCTGGAATAAACACCGGCAGCGGAACTGTTAGCAATGACTAGCGCAACCCCAATGCAAGCCAGTAAAAGCCACCCGCTTGAAGATTCGGAGCGAAAAAAATGCTGAACAATTCTCTTCATACCGCAAGGATACCAAGGAAATCTCTCTACAGGTTAGGCATGTTTATTTTTCATGTCCTTGCTGAGTTTTTACTCAAGAAGAAACCTGGTTAAGAATCACGACAACAAGCAGGGGCAAAGGCGTTTTACACAACTGGCAAAGCACCGCCATCAATCACATAATTCGATCCCGTTAAATAAGACGCTGCGGGTGAAACAAGAAAGCGAATGAATGCTGCAATCTCTTCCGGGTCAGCCATTCTTCCCATGGGTATACCGCCAATTTTATTCATCAGGTTTTCAGAGGCAGCTTCAAAACTAATATTGGCTGCTGTAGCATAGCCCTGTAAAAATTCCACCATCATAGGGGTTTTTACCGGCCCCGGAGAAACCGTTAATACCCTTACGCCTTTACTACTTACCTCCATTGCCAGTGCTTTGCTATAAGCATTAAGAGCCGCTTTAGAAACAGCATACGCCAGGTTTACATCCCAAAGCGGCTGCATACCGCTGGTAGTAGAAATATGAATAATAACACCCCTTTTTTCTTCGAGCATTTTGGGCAGTAATGCCTTGTCTAATCGGATGGCCGCCAGCAGGTTGAACTGCAGTTCTTTTTCCCAATGCTCATCTGTCAAAATGCTAAATCCTCCACCGGGGGTGGTTAGGCCGCCAATATTATTAATCAGTATATCTACCCTTCCAAACTGTTGGTTTATTTCATTTACCAATGCTGCCACTTGCGCCGGTTGGGTTAGGTTGGTGGCAATAAAATAATGGGCAAGACTTTCTATATCGTCCGGCTGATTTCTGGCAGTAACAATGACGGTAGCGCCGGCCTGGGCCAGGCTATCGGCAATGGCTTTTCCGATTCCTTTGGTTCCGCCCGTTACAAGGGCTATTTTCCCTTCAAGCGTTGTATTGAAATGTTGTTGGTGATCCATTTTTCAGTTCAGATGTTTATTGTGTCACAAAGGAACTGTAGCATTTTCGAACATTTGTATCGATGGGTCAAATGGCTGGTTACACATTGGTAACTAAAGGAAAATAGCGGTAACAAAAAGGTAACTGTATGAGAACATATCAGAAAAATCCATTCAACTGTGCCGTGGTGCGTACGGTACAATACATAGGCGGTAAATGGAAACCGATCATCCTTATCCGGCTCATCAAAGGGCGGGTTCGTTTTGGCAAACTCACTATCCAGGTACCCGGCATATCCCGTAAAATTCTGACGCAGCAACTTCGGGAACTAGAGGAAGATGGGCTAATTGTACGGCATGAGTACCCGGAGAAACCACCCCGCATTGAATATGAATTAAGTGAGCGGGGAAAAACGCTTATCCCCGTGTTGAAAGCCATGTTTGATTGGGGCGTACAGATGGAAGACCCGGCTACCCGACAAACCTGGGAACCGGTTGTTGCGAACGAACAAACAGCAGGTTGAGTTTTCTTCTTCGCAGGGTAAGCGGTTGTTTACAAAGTTGAGCAGTTGAGTAATGTGTTTTAGATCTATCATGCAGCTTTGTAAGACATGAAGCGGAGCAACAAGAGAGAAGTCATTCTTACTGTAACAGCTATTTCATAGTTACAACACGCAACAATTTAAAAATAATTATTGATTATCTTGTACCCTTGCAACTGTAACAATGCCAATACCTTCTTATTGTGTGAGAGACCGGTGTGTGTGAAAGAAGAAGTTCCATTGGCAGCTGACAATGGGCTTTTTCAATATGCTTCTGATTTCTCTGTTTTAAGTATGGCCTACCCCGCAAAAGGGTAGGCTTTTTTATGTTTTGTCCTTCGCTACCGCAGTATTGCGTATAAACACCGCAACTCCACTTATTGTCTCACAAAGCGGAGAGGGAAACGATTAGCCAGTGTATCCGCTGCATTTACAATTGTCAGCGTTTGAGTAAATAACACGCATTCCAATTCTTGCAATCTACTGAATACAGAAAGCCGAATAGCAGTAAGCAACAGCGTTGTCTATATGCTAATAAAAAAGCCCGCCAAGGTGCAGACTTACGAAAGCAGTAGCCAGCTGCAGTTTATAATTTATAGTAAGCCAGCCGTGTATATGATTGGCCTTTTTCTTATAATTAGTTCATTTCAATCTCAAACCGCTAATTAGAAAATGAGTGTCAGATTTTAAAGGATACATTGTAGAAGTCTGATTCCTCTTGTATTCTCAAACAATGAACGCCGCTTGCCTATGAACAACGTGAATACCAAGGTAGAGGTACGGATAAGTGGTATTTTGGAAATGTATTCCCCTGCGTGGACTGAGGCTGTGCGTACAGA
>CAXTDG010000532.1:0-3785 GCA_964242675.1 uncultured Chitinophagaceae bacterium | reverse complement strand
GCCGGGCTACGAAAATGTTTTTACCTGGATGGTAACCGGTAAAAGCGACGATGCTGCTAACCTCAGTAAGGCAAACGGTATTATTGAAACTTGTAGGGGTGCGGTAGACATCGCCATTGGTCTCATTGGTATCATGGCACTGTTCATGGGGTTTATGAGCATTGCCGAAAAGGCTGGTGGCATTCGGTTACTGTCAAAAATCATCGGGCCGTTTTTCAATAAACTTTTTCCAGAGGTGCCGAAGGACCACCCGGCTATTGGGTTGATGATGCTGAACTACAGTGCCAACTTGTTGGGACTGGATAATGCTGCTACGCCATTTGGCATTCGAACGATGGAAAGCCTGCAGACGCTCAATCCTGATAAGGAAAAAGCCAGCAATGCAGAGATTATGTTTTTATGCCTGCACGCAAGTGGATTGACGCTGATACCCGTAACGATTATTGCAGCTCGCAGCTCAGTAAAAATTCCGGCAGCTAATCCAACTGATATTTTCATCCCCTGCATGATAGCTACTTTTGCTGCTACGCTGGCTGCCTTACTGATCGTGTCTTTCAAGCAAAAAATTAATTTACTACAACCTGTTGTGCTGGCTTGGCTGGGCAGTTTGCTAGTGGGTATTATTGCGCTGGTTTTGTACTTAAAGGGGCTAGATAAAGAGCACCTAACACTTGTATCTAACTTAATCAGCAATGGCTTGATTCTAATCATTTTTTTAATGATTATTGTTGGCGGTTTATACAAAAAAATAAATCTTTTCGATCCTTTTGTAGAAGGTGCAAAAGGCGGTTTCGAAACGGCAGTCAAAATTATCCCTTATCTCGTTGGGATGCTAGTAGCTATTAGCCTGCTGCGTACGAGTGGAACTTTCGATGCTATTATTGCAGGTATGAAAAGCCTGTTCGGCTGGTTAGGTGCTGATACCCGTTTTGTAGATGGACTGCCCACCGCTTTGGTGAGGCCAATGAGTGGGAGTGCCGCCCGTGGTATGATGATCTCAACAATGGAGAGCAAGGGGGCCGACTCTTTTGCTGGTTACCTCAGCTGCATTTTGCAAGGCTCCAGCGATACTACTTTTTATGTGGTAGCTATTTATTTTGGTGCTATCGGAATAAAAAACACCCGCTATGCTATTGGGGCAATGTTGCTGGCCGACCTAGTTGGTGTCATCGTAGCCATATTAGTTTGCTATCTATTTTTTGGAAATATTGCTCACTAACAGATGCAGGAAGTTTTACAGCAAATAGCTATACACCAAGGTTGGCAATTACAGCAGGCATCACCAGTATATGGCGGCGACATTAATCAAGCTTTTGCCTTAGACACAAATAAAGGCCGCTTTTTTATAAAGCTGAATGATGCGGGTCAATATCCAGAGATGTTTTTGGCAGAGGCCGATGGCTTGACGGCTCTACAAAAAGACTTTCCACTTAAGGTGCCTTCAGTTGTGGCGGTGGGAGAAGTAGAGAATACTCAATATTTGCTGCTGGAGTGGCTGGAAAATACCAACCACACCAACCAAAGCTGGGAAGCGTTTGGCCAGGCATTAGCACAACTGCATCGTACTACTAACAAGCAATTTGGCTGGCATCAAAATAATTATCTTGGTTCTATAAAAGTGAATAACGATTGGTGTAATGACTGGTCAGAATTTTATAGCAACAATCGTCTTTTGCCCTTTGTAAAAATGCTTCGGGACCAAAATGTTTTTTCTGCAAAAGAAGTGCAACAAGCGGAAGCTTTTTGTGCAGCATTATGCAGTCGTTTACCTACCGAGCCACCAGCTTTGCTACATGGCGATTTGTGGAGCGGCAATGCCTCAGCAGTAAAAGTAGATAACCAAATTACTATTGCCATTTACGACCCAGCTGTGTGCTATGGCCACCGGGAAATTGATATTGCACTAACCCGTCTATTTGGTGGTTTCCCTTCTATTTTTTATGATGCTTACCACGAAGCTTATCCGCTGCAAAGTGGCTGGCAGCAACGTTTGCCGCTGTTTCAACTAAGTCATTTGCTCCTTCACGCCGTATTATTTGGTGGTGGCTATATTGGCAGGTGCAAAGAGATTATGAAATAACAAAACCCATACTTAATGCATGGGCTTTGTTCTATTTATTCACTTATGAAAAAGAGTGAAAGGCCGAATGAAAAATCAAAACCTTAAAACTATTCACCACTCACCATTGATCATTCACTAGATCACCACCATTTCGTAAAATGCTTCCGGCTGCAAATATTTATTGGCTAGTTCCTGGATTTCTTCTGCTGTAATGTCTTTAATATTCTGAATTGCCGAGTAGAAATAACTATCGTCCGTGCCGTTCAGAATGTAATTTTTCCAGCGGCCTATTATCTGAAATGGTCCATCCAAATCCCCTAAAATTGAACCCAGCATATAGTTCTTCACCAGCCGCAGTTCATCTTCTTCCACCGGCTCATTGCGTAGCTGTTCCATTTCATAATATACTTCTTTAATGGTTGCTTCGCACACATCCCGGCCAGCCTCGGTACTTACCACCCAGGCACTTCGCTCCACATGGTTTTGCAGGTAGCTATGTATGCCGTAGGTGTAGCCCTTATCCTCCCGGATATTGTCCATTAGCCGGCTACCAAAAAAACCACCAAAGAGATTATTTAATACACCAATTTTTTGAAAATCGGGGTGATGGCGATTAGGAAAATGCCGGGCCAGTCGAATAGCGCCTTGCACACCTTTTTCATCGTTTGTAATGTGGCTTACCCGGTCTTCAATTTTTTCATTTCCATCAAACGGTTTTACAATTTGTTCAGGTTTATAAGCCGTAATTGGCAGGCCACCAAAAGCCCGATTTAATTGATCAAAAATATCCGGCGGCAGTTTGCCCGCTACAAAAATGATGCACTGGCCGTATAAGTAATGGTGCCGAAAAAAATCCACCAACGCCTCCTGTGTCAAGGCATCATACGCTTCCATCGTGGCATATTTACCATAAGGGTGCTGATCGCCATACAGCTTAGCATCAATCAGCCGGTTGGCCACAAAATCGCATTTCTGTAGGTTAACGGATAGCCTTTGTTTGCTGTTTTGCTTAAAAATATCCAGCTCAGCTTGCGGAAAAACAGAGTCATTAATAAGCTCCGCCATTACCGGAAGCAGTACTGGCAGGTGCTTGCGAAGGGTATGCAGGTTCAGGCTAGCCGTTTCGTTGTAGCAGTGGCGGTTCAGGTAGCTGCCATAAAACTCAAAGTGTTCATTTATTTCAAGGGCTGTCCGGTTGCCAGTTCCATTCTTTAATAAGTGATTGGCGGCCGCTGCCACAATGTTTTGCGATTCCCATTTGTTTCCGGCCGCAAACACCAGTTCCAGTTGCAGCACTTCTTCTTCACCAGCATTTATAGCATATACCGGCACGCCATTTTGCAGCGTAAAGCGGCTAAGCGGTTTCAAAGCCATTTTCATATCCAGTGCATCCACTATCAGTGGTGCTTTAGTTCTATCAGGCATTTTTTTCGTTTTTGTAAGCAGCTGCGAATCTATTCCACCCAATCATTCGCCAGCCGGCAAATGTGTAACATCTTACTTTTCGAAAGGTTAAAACCGTGAGGCATGAATGGTTCTAAAGTTTTGTCCTTGCTTACATGTATTCAACCTCCTGACTTCCAGACTTTCCGTCTTCCCAACTATTACTGGTTTTCCCATCACTGGTAGCCCGGTTCTACGTTTTCTTTTTGGGCCAGGCTATTATCTATCCATTGAACTCATGCGGCGTTGGCACCATTCAGGTGTTGTACTACTATTGAGC
>CAXTDG010000531.1:0-3800 GCA_964242675.1 uncultured Chitinophagaceae bacterium | reverse complement strand
GTTGTTCAGAAACGCATTTACCCACGGGCGAAGGAACTTCTGTATTCCGCCGTGGTCGGTGAGCGGGTAGCGGATATTGTCCCCCAATGTAAAACCAGCCGTAAGCGGCGGTATAAACGACAACCCGTTTACTGCCGGCACCACCATCGGCGACATGTAGGATAGTTCGGCATAATCATTGGCTGTAATATCGCTCATCGCACTGGGCCGGGAGCCCACCGGCAATGCCAGCACACTGTCCCATACCGAAGCGGCACCCCCGAACCCGTAATTGCTGAAAGAAACAGAGGCATAAAAAGCACTTACCCCGCCCATGGAAAACTTGCCCCGCTGAATAGAAGACTGCGTGATAAGCTTGTTGGTCAGAATCGTGTTTGCCAGGCCGCCCTGGTCTACTGCAAAGTTGATGAGCCCATCGAGCATAGGCCGTGTTTTGTATAAATGATCCAGGTCAATGTCCCGGCCGGCCTGCGTTCTGCCGCTCCAGTTCAGATAGCCATTAATTCCCATATATTCCCCTACCCATGTATTGCCATCATCGTAGGAATACGGGTAGCGGGAATGTACCCATAAGTAATATTGATCCTTTGTAATATTGTGCATGGATAAATGCGCATCTAACGCATTCTGGACATCAGGCTGGTAATCCCATCCTGTATACACCCGTTTACCGCCGATGCGGAACAGGGAGGGATGATCCCAGGTGTCTAAAAACATCCGGGTAACATAGGTGGGATCCACCCACCAGGATACGCCGGGCATCACCTGGATGCCGCCTACAGAATCTGCTGCCCGCATCAGGCTTTGCAGGGTGGGTACATAGTTACCGGTGTAGTCATCCAGGTGTGCCCAGATGAGGTTATAACCGGCAGCTTTCATCGCCCTTACCCATTCGGTCATGTTGTTGGTGAAGCCTAAGAGGTTCACCATCACATGGGCCGTGTAATATTTATCGGTAGAGACGCCGGCAGGCACGAGTGCCACCTTGGCACTGGCCATCTTTGCCGTCTTTTCACTTTTTACGGCGATGGCCTGTATATGTGTGGTAGCAGAAACCGTGAGGGGAGTGGTATAAACGGTACTGCTGGTAGTAGGCAGGGAGCCGTCAATGGTATAATATATAGCAGCCCCTGCCATGGAGGAAGCGGTAGGCTTTTCGGTGATGGTAACGGTTTGGGCGGTGGTGAACAAGCCATCAGCGGAAATGACAGGAGGTGCTATTTTACGTCCGAGGTCATATATCAGTTGGCGTACATCCGTATAAAAAAGGGCAACTTCCGCATCGGTCATGGTGCCGTTATCAATACAGTAAAACATGCCTTTCCCGGCTGTATAGGCATCTCTGAACACTTCTACATCCGCATTTCTGAGTTGGGTGGTGGTCAATACGGTGTTAGTTGCCCCTTGCTGATAACCGTCCACCATCATTTTTGTGGAGTTGAGGGATTGTTTGATAACATGGTAAAAACCATAATTAGACGGTAAAACTGCTCCGGAAGCGCCGGAGTTACCAATATAAGCATTCACGCTGGTGGGACTTGCTGCTAACAAGGAATAAGGAGTAATGCTGTTTGGTGAACCCATCCAGCTATATGCGCCATTTGTTACCCAGATAGAAAAGCCGAACAATCCCTGTAGATTCAGTGTGCTGAGGTTTGTTTTTGTGTTAAGGGAGGCCGAAGGGCTAAGCTGGAGGCCCTGGTCAGCAGTGTAGCTGGCTGCCGAAAACCCGGTGTAGGCAATGGAAGCCGAGTCGTTGCCGGGGAATTTGAGTTTCACCATGGCAGCATTGAAATTATCGCCTGCCAGGGGGCCTACATCAATGAGTTTATCCCAGTACTGGTGGTTTTTTGCAGCCGTGACAAAATTGGTAACACCCGATAAGTCGGTGTTGTTAATAGAACCCCCGTTCTGAATGATTCTATTACTATAATCTGACATGATAGCATATATGCCACTAGCAGAAGGCCCTGTTTTGCGGCCCAGATCATACATTAATTGACGTACATCGGTATAAAACTGCTCTACTTCCGTATCGGTCATGGTGCCGTCATCGATACAGTAAAACATGCCTTTTCCCCCCGCATAAGCATCTTTAAACACTTCTACATCCGCATTTCTAAGCTGGGTAGAGGTCAATACCGTACTGGTTGCCCCGGTTTGGCGACCGCCAACCATCACTTTTGTTGAGTTAAGGGATTGCTTGATAACATGGTAAAAAGCATCTTCTGATGGTGAAACTCCTCCGCCGCTGCCGGCATTACCAATGTAAGCGTTCACACTGGTGGGGCTTGCCATTAATACAGAATAAGGAGTAATGCTGTTTGGCGAACCCATCCAACTGTATGTGCCATTTGTAACCCAGATAGAAAAGCCGAAGAGCCCTTGTAGGTTCAGAGTGCTGAGGTTTGTCTTTGTATTGAGTGCTTTTGAAGGGCTTAATACAAAACCAAGATCAGAAATATAATCAACAGGTGTAAATCCGTTGTTTTCAATCAATGAAAAACCGCCGGTTGGAAATTTAAGTTTCACTAAAGCTGCATTGATGTTGTCACCGGTTAGAGGCCCTACATCAATAAGTTTATCCCAGTAATGATGAGTTTTTGCAGCACTTACAAAGTCGGAGACAGCAGATAGCTGAATGTTGCTGATTGAACCGCCGTTCTGGCTAATTCTGTTACTATAATCTGAAATTATAATGTTGACATCCGGAGATGTTTGAGAATAAGAACTAAATAATAATAAAAAAAATATAAACGACAGCAACCAAACTTTCATTAATATATTATTATGTTTAAATTATCAGCAAGTGCCTCGTTATGTACATAAAATGCAAAATCTATTCCAAAATCAAAATTTATTGTAAAATAATACCCTTTTCATACAAAAAATTTTTTGTATTTTTAAAAATCTTATATGAAGGTTTTTTCTGACCCTGCAAGCAATCCGAAAAACATTTATAATTATCCTGAAATCATTTCATGGCTTAAATGGCAACACCCATAGCAAAATGAGGAGAAATTCCTAATTTCCCTGCATACAGATCCATGTAAGGTCTGGTCTTCATAGATATTGAAAACGTTGCGAATTACTAACAATATTTTTTAAAAAGCAAATAAAAAGTGAAGAAGTTAAGAATATTACCGGTTGTAAGCACGGCATTCTTAACTTCTCCACTTAATAATAGCGGCGGCATTTTAAAAGATCCGCTCTAAATTCCCAATCTTATATCTTTCAGACTGTATATCAATTTATATTTTATCTCACTATCCGATTTACGATAGAAGTCCCGTTTCCTGTCAATTGCAAATTGTAGCTTCCTGCTGGTAAATCTATATTAAAATTGATCGTTTGACTGGCAGAACCTCCTGCATGATTAATTATTTTACTGAATACTTTTTGTCCGTTGGCATTCAATAAACTAAGAGTGTACATACCCCTGGTAATATTATTAAGTTGTACAGTTAAGAAATTCCCGGTTAAAGGATTAGGAAAAACCTCGAAACTTTCCTTTTTGTCACCAATTTTCACTTTTGCAATTCCGCTATAGTGTACACTTCCGGTTTTATCTGTCTCCTTAATACGATAATAATTGTTTCCTTCAATCGGAGTCTTGTCGAACCACGTGTAGTTATTGGTTAAACTACCGGCTACGTGAGCATATACCGTACCTGCCTTTGTAAATTGCAGGCCATTCACAGATTTCTCAATTTCGTACCTGTCAATATTCTGTTCGTATTCCGTTATCCATTCCACCTGAATTCCGGTTCCCATCTGGTAAGCTTTTAATGAACGCATGG
>CAXTDG010000530.1:0-3800 GCA_964242675.1 uncultured Chitinophagaceae bacterium | reverse complement strand
GGCCAATGTCGGCCAGCAGGATGCTGCCATCGGCATCAAAAAACTCATGGTATTTTACATCGGATGTTATAAATATATCGGCACCGGCGGCAATAGCCCTTTTGGTAAGAAAGCTGCCGCTACCCCCGCAAATGGCCACTGTTTTTATTTTTTTATGTAACAAAGGGGTATGCCGCAAATGGTATAAACAAAAACGTTCTTTTACTAATTCTAAAAAATCATCTTCGTTCATTTCTGCTGCTAAAGTACCAATCATGCCGCTGCCAACTTCCTGGTTTACATTTTCCAGCCGGATGATTTCATAAGCAACCGTTTCATAAGGGTGTACCTCTAACAGCTTTTTTAGTATAGCTGATTGCAGGTAGGCCGGAAAAATAATTTCAAGTTTGATTTCTGCTAATTCTTCACGTTTTCCTACCGCACCAATAAATGGATCGGCACCCTTTAATGGATTGAAGGTACCTGTGCCGGTTGCGGCGAAACTACATTCCTGGTACAGCCCTATTTTGCCGGCACCGGATTCAAACAAGGCATTTTTAATTTTATCCATAGCCTCAGCAGGAGCGTAGGTATATAGTTTGCAAAGCAGGCCTTCTTTTGGGAGCAGCACTTTTGTGTATTGTAAACCAAGTTTTTCGGCAATCATGGCATTTACGCCAGTATGCACATTATCTAGATTAGTATGGACGGCAAAAATGGCGATGTCGTTTTTAATGGCTTGCACAATGGCCCGTTCCACATAGCTGTTACCGGATAATGCTTTAAGACCTTTAAATAATATAGGGTGGTGGGCTACCAATAAGTTACAGCCTTTTTCAACTGCATCCATCACTACTTCTTCTGTAGCATCCAGCGAGCAAATGATGCCTGTACATTGCCATGTAGCATTGCCGGTTATGAGGCCTGCATTGTCGTAGCTTTCCTGATAGGCGGGTGGTGCCCATGTGGATAAATTGTCAATTATGTTTTTAATTATCACAAGTAAATGGTTATGCAATGCCTTATGGCATCAATTTTGAAATTATATGGCTTTTGCAAAAAGCTTAAAAAATTTGCGCTTTAGCGCAAATTTTTCCATTTTTTGTAGTTAAAAATGCTCATCTTTAAGGTGTTCTTTTGTAGGAATTGAACGTACCTGTTCGATTTGTGTAATTTTTAGCTGTAAAAATCGTTTAGTGTTTTGAAGTACAAAGGTTACATAAACTAAAACTTAAGCAGTTCATTTTCAACAAGCTTATACAGGTTATTTTTTAAGCACAGTAAAATCTTAGCATGAAAAGAAACGTATTTAACCATACCTGCCTCATTGTACATTCCAATAAACTATGCCTATGAAACCCCGAATCCTACAATGTTTGTTATTCATTACTGTCGTATTTGCCGGAGCCGGCTGCAAAAAGCAAATTGAAAAAGCAAAAACTGATGCTGTTATTGATGCGATGGTTGCCAACAAGTGGGTAGTGCTTCAATATACCGATGGCGGGAATGATGTATCGGCAGAGTTCAGCGGATACGATTTTCAGTTCAACAGAGATTATACAGTGGTTGGTTCTAATGGTACAACCAGCAAAACAGGAACCTGGAACGGAGATGCCACTGCGCAAATCATCTCTGCCAATTTTGCCAATACGCCTGCGCCGCTTTCCCGTTTGAACGGTACCTGGGCTATTTATTATTATGATTCCAATGGCCCAAAGTTCAACCAGACAATTAACGGTGTAGAAATGAGATTAGTGCTTCGGAAGAAATAGAGCAACGTAATATAAATACCGCTGATGGATGTAACAAAGAGCTTGTGGCAAGATTGTAATACAAGGCGGTACATATCCAAATATTCCATGAAGAACCAGTGGCTAATAGTATTGCCCCTGTTTTGCTGTACGCTGTTTTGCCAGATTGCCAATTGCCAGCTCACTGCAAACTTTACTGCTACTCCCATGTCAGGGTGTGCACCTATACGTGTACAGTTTACTGATATATCCACAGGTAGCCCCACTACCTGGAAATGGGATTTGGGTAATGGCAGCTCAAACGTAACTGCTCAAAACCCTTCCTCGCTTTACCTGACGCCTGGTTTATATACCATTACGCTTACCGTATATAGAGGCACAGATAGTAACAGCATTACCAAAACAAATTACATTTCGGTACTGGCCAACCCCACTATTGATTTTGATGCTACCCCCAAGGTTGGTTGCTACCCGTTGGATGTAGCATTTACCGACATGAGCAATGCCGGCTCTGGCACTATTGCAAGCTGGCAATGGGATTTTGGGGACGGCAATATCAGTAATCAGCAAAACCCCGTACACAGGTACCTGAATTCGGGTACATTCAATGTAACGCTTACGGTGAGTAATAGCAATGGCTGTACAAAAACGCTGAATAAGGTAAACCTGATACAGGTAGGCGATGGGGTGATTGCCGGCTTTACCAGCAGTTCGCCGCCTGCCTGTACGGTTCCTGTTACTATCAGTTTTACCAACACTTCTACCGGCAATATCAGCAACTATCTATGGAACTTTGGCGATGGCACTACCAGCACCGCTATTAATCCTTCGCATACTTATACATCGCTTGGTAATTATACCGTATCGCTCACCATTAGTAATAGTACAGGTTGCAGCAATACAATTACAAAAGCCAGCCTGATTACGGTAGGTATCGTAAAGGCCGATTTTAATGCTCCTGCTACTATCTGTGCAGGCAGTGCCATTACCCTGCAAAATACCTCTGTACCGCAGGCATCACTGGTAAGCAGTTCCTGGAATTTTGGCGATGGAACTACCAGCTCGGCTACTAACCCCGTAAAAACATATAGTTCGCCAGGCACCTATACTATTTCGCTTACCTCAAATTTTGGAGCCTGTCAGGATGCAACTACCAAAACCATTACGGTAAATCCTAAGCCAACGGCCAGTTTTTCCGGTACCAACCTGGGTGCCTGCTTGCCCCCACTTACATCCAGCTTTACTAACAGCTCCACAGGCGGTACAGTAGTATCCTGGAGTTTTGGAGATGGGGGAACAAGTACTGCTACCAATCCTTCGCACACGTACACTACATCAGGCAGCTTTACAGTTTCGCTGATTGTTCAAAATGCCAATGGCTGCTACGATACACTTCGCAAACCGGCTTACGTAATTATAGCCCCGCCGGATATTACCAGCATCAATCCGTTGCCTGTACAAGGCTGTGTGCCATTAAATGTTGTGTTTGGCCCGGTGGTAGCATCTGCAGAGCCTATCGTAAATTATTTGTGGGATTTTGGCGATGGGCAAACGTCTAATCAATCCAATCCCCCGCATACATACACTGTTGAGGGAACATATATTGTGAAACTGAAAGTAACTACCGCATCCGGCTGTACAGATACCATTTCGTACCGGCCCGGAGTAACGGTGGGTGTAAAACCACATTCGGCTTTTACAGCTACGCCACTAGTGGCCTGCGCCATGGATATGATTCATTTCACCGATCTTTCCGTTGTACCTTATCCCGATCATTGGTTGTGGCTGTTTGGCGACGGTGGCACTTCCAGCGACCAAAACCCGGCGTATAATTACAATGATACCGGTTATTTTACAGTAACGCTTATTACCTGGCACAGCGGCTGTAGCGATACCCTTCGTATTCCAAGATATATTTACATCAAGCCACCCATTGCAGCCTTTCTTGATTCTTTCGACTGCTCTAATCAAAAGCTTCATTTTTTTACAGATAAATCAATATCGGCAACCGTATACAATTGGACGTTTGGCGACGGTAGTACCGATACTCCTCCCAGCCCTACGCATTTG
>CAXTDG010000529.1:0-3823 GCA_964242675.1 uncultured Chitinophagaceae bacterium | reverse complement strand
GGTGGGAAGAAGATTTTTATGGCAATTAAGGGTAAATAGGAAATTGCATTTACGGCAATAAAAGCTTCATTTTTTCTATCTGCCGCCGGTGACGAAGAATGTGTACAATGGCATGTTCAGTAAGCTGCTCCACATCGTACCACTGGCCCCAACCAGTCAGCATTTTCAAAGCATCATCCGGTTGGCGCAATTCATCTTCTGTCAATAATTGAAAAACACTTTCGGTATAAGCAAACACATCTGTTAAGTCAGCTAGGTATTGCGTTACAGTATCATGCGTTGTAATAGCTACCCTGGCAACAGTACCGCCTTTAGATCGGTGAATAGTATTGGCATAACCGAACCCGGCATACACTACATGCGTAAGAATGGTTTGAATAGAACGGCAGCTTTCGTTGGTGGTATGCGGATCTAATATGATAGGCAAAACGTTGTCGGGGATATCCTGAATTGTTTCCTTAAAATCAGCAATCGCATTTTCGTATACATCCAGCAAGGCTCCTAATGAGCCGGGTCTGTACGTTTTTATCATGACTTATCTTTTTTCGTAACTATCCCTTTCCGCTATGAATCAATTCGGGTTTTGAATTTCGGCTCTCTTCTATTTTTTGAGATCTGCTCATAGGCATACGCAATGGAAATAATGACCGGTTCTTCGTAGGCTTTTCCAATAAATGAAATGCCGATAGGTAATTCATTTACAAAACCCATGGGTAGGGTAATGGAAGGAAAACCTGTTACGGCTGCTGGTCCGTAGGCTCCGTACCCCGTCCAGAAATCGCCATTGATGGGATCGATGCACCAAGCGCTGCCGGTGGCGGGGCCACAGAGAGCATCCAGTTTTTGCTCCTGCATCAGGTTGGTGAGAAAACCACGCATGGAGGTAGATTTTGCTAACGCATCCAGATATTCTTTGCTGTTCAAATCGCCTTTTGCCTGGCTGCTTTCCAGCGTTTCCTGCTTAAAAAAAGGCATTGTTTTCGCCTCGTTCTGCTTGTTGAAATTGATGACATCCTGCAGGTTTTTCATTTTGCTATTTGCACCAGCCAGGTATTTATTAGCACCGTCTTTAAACTCATATTCCAACACGGTATATTCTGCACCGCCCACTTTTACATTGGCATCCATAAATTCTACTTCCACAATGGTGGCACCCGCTGCCGTCATTTGTTCCAATGCTTTTTTCAACAACGATTCAACGGCCTCATGCTTTTTAAGAAAGTTTTTTTCAACGCCAATGCGTTTGCCTTTTAAAAAATCTGCAATCAAGAACTGAGTGTAATCTGTTTGCGAATGACCTGTACTTTCGGCCGTTACTGCATCGCTAGAATCACTGCCTGTCAAGGCTCCCAATAAAATCGCAGCATCCTTCACTGTACGTCCAAACGGACCAGCAGTATCCTGCGTTTTAGAAATTGGAATTACACCAGTCCGGCTTACCAAACCTACAGTGGGCTTGATTCCTACAATGCCATTCATACTAGCGGGGCAAGCAATGGAGCCATCGGTTTCAGTACCCACAGCTACGGCACAAAGGTTGGCTGCTACGGCCACTGCCGAACCCGAACTACTGCCACAGGGGCTGCGATCCAGCACATAAGGATTATGCGTTTGCCCGCCTTGGCTGCTCCATCCGCTACTGCTGCGGCTGCTACGGAAATTGGCCCATTCGCTCAGGTTGGTTTTACCAATAATAACTGCACCGGCAGCTCGTAATTGTTTTACCAAAAAAGCATCTTTCGATGCACGGTTATCGGCTAAAGCTAGCGCCCCGGCTGTTGTCAGCATTTTATCGGCCGTATCAATATTGTCTTTTATTAGTACCGGTATGCCATGCATCGGCCCACGAACCTTGCCCTGCTTGCGTTCGGCATCCATCGCTTTAGCTATGGAAATAGCATCAGGATTGAGTTCAATAACCGAATTCAGGTTTGGTCCGTTCTTATCTATCTTCTCAATTTGATCGAGGTATAATTGCGTAATTTTTTCCGAAGTCCACTCACCACTTTTCATCTTTTCCTGTAGCGTATCTATCGTTATTTCGTTTAGCGGAAAAGCGTCTTTTTCGTCCATAGTTTTGGTCGTTTGCTGGTTGAGATTTTTACAGGAAAATATAGGTAGTAACGCCAGCGACAAGCCAGCCAGAGAACTCATTTTTGCAAAGTTTCTGCGATGCATTAGCGGTTTGGTTTTGGTGCTTTAAACGTACCGATATTCTGTTGCCAAAAACAAATAGAATTTTATGAGCAAACAGGTAGCACTAATCCAGATCGTAGTATTCCCGATCCTCTAATTTCTCCACTCGGGCTTTGATGGAACCTATGGTACGTCCCATCAGTCTGGCAATTTCCCGAGGTGGCACCAGCTTACTAATCATTCCCTGAAGGCGGTCGTCGTCTTCCTCCGTCCAGGGCATACCAGCGTTTTTGCGGTCGTCCCGTATTTTTTTCATGTCGTACACTTTCGCCTGCGGCAAATGGATCTCAACTGGCTCCTCCAACAACACTGGTTGTGCAAGTGCAACTATTTTCGATTGCGGCAGCAACTGCTCCGGAATATTGAGTCGGCTACGGGTACGGGTTACGGCTACATATAGCAGGTTGATTTCTTCTGCAATCTTGGCCAGGTTTAGCTTAGCCACATCCGTTTCTGCTAATTGCTTCAGCAGCTTTTCTTCACTCATAAAATCGGTAGTAAGCGTTACTTCATCGTACTCCATGCCTTTGCAGCGGTGTACTGTACTGAACACCATTTCAGCAGCCGCTTTGTCATTATTTTCTAAATGATTTTCCTTGATGGTTTTGATATAGGCTGGTAAATCCTCGCCATATTTTTCCACCACTTTCAGAATTAAATCCAACTGAGCATCTTCTGTTTTTTCAATGTATTCCTTCAGGTCAGCAGTAGTAGCCATGCTAGCAATCAGCTTGTCTTTTACTAAATGCTTTTTACCGGTGTGCAGGTTTAGCACATCGTAAATACTGGCACCATCATCGGCATACGTATAGGTTTCAATGCGGCCTTCGAAGTACACTTTGCTTACTTCCTTTTTCTCAATAATTAATTCAATGGCTTTTACCAGCAAAGCAATATTGGTACGGGCTAAAACGGCTTTGGTTTGCACTTCAGTATTGTCAGCAAAGCCATTAATAATTACCCGTTCGGCTTTCTTATCGTAGTGCTGTTTCCATTTTAAAATACGTACTGCCAGCGAAGCAATTTCATTATCGAAACGGAAACTACTGCTCAGATGGAACGTAGGAAAATCGACCTTCTCCAGCGAATTGACGGCATAGCGCCAGCCATAAATTTGCTGGTGTGTATCGCCTACAATTACTTTAGTGCAGGGCTGGTTTAAAAATACTTCCAGCATGGCTTCACTGGCATCCTGTCCTTCATCAAACAAAATAAAATCGTAAGGCAAAACGGGTTTGCTCTGCTGAAATTTTTTCAGGTAAAAATCATGGGTTATTTCTATCTCGCCTTTATCCATTTTGCCTAATAGCTGCCGGGTATATTTATAAATGTCGTGGCGATAATTGATGGCAAATTGCCGAGCTTTTGCGTCAAACAAAATGTCTTCATATTCTAACTCCTGCACCTTGGCTTTTGCACTATTGCAGAACCAGGTTGTAAACTTGTTGATATGGTTGGCCAGCACAAATTCCAAGTGCTTCTGGTCATAGCCATTAAGGCCCAGTATTTCCGTTATTTCCGGCGTACGGTAGCCGCCTTCTTTCTTTACTTTATAGGCAGTGCCTTTTACTACATAATGAAAAGCCAGCGAGTGTCCCGTTTCTACCTGCACATTTGTAATGCCTGC
>CAXTDG010000528.1:0-3837 GCA_964242675.1 uncultured Chitinophagaceae bacterium | reverse complement strand
GTCTGCAACCGATGGCCCGAATTATAAGTATGGCTGTAGCTGGCGTTGATCCGGCGGTGATGGGTATTGGGCCAGTGCCTGCTACGCAAAAAGCGTTGCACCGAGCCGGATTAAGCATCAACGATATTGGCCTGGTAGAATTGAACGAAGCATTTGCTTCGCAATCGCTGGCTTGCATACAGGAGTTGGGATTGGACAAAAACATCGTAAACGTAAATGGCGGTGCCATTGCCATCGGCCATCCATTAGGGTGCAGTGGTGTACGCATCAGCACTACGCTATTGCACGAAATGAAGAGAAGGAATGTACGCTATGGATTGGCCACAATGTGTGTGGGCGTAGGACAAGGAGCAGCTGTCATTTATGAAAATGTATTGTAGATTCTTATTTATAGAAATATTCCGGCCTGCCCTGCGTTTGACTATTTTACCAAATACAACATGCTATTTAGCGCCAAGCTTGTAGAAGACCGCCCCGCCGGAAAAATAATGATTGGGATAGCAGTAACAGGTATTGCATTCATATTTATTGCCATTTTAATTCCTGAGCTGAATGACCTGGTTCCTTTTTTCTTTACTACACTGCTGGTAAGTGTTGGTGTAACGGCCATTGTAGCAGGAGGAGATTTATCGAACTATAAACTGGTAAATGATTTACAGGTATTCCCCGATGGTATGCAAATCAGCAATATCATTTTTCCTTTTAAAGAAATAAGCGATTTGATTTTTGAGTTTCAATCGTATCAGGAAGTAGAAGCTGTATATAATAATCAAGGGCAAAAAACTAAGGGCTACAAAAGTTTTGGGCTGGGAAATAACCTGTCATTCATGTACAAGAACCAACGCTTTCATTATCAGTTTCACCTGCAAAGCAGGAAGCATTACATTGTATTTGTAAAAATGCTAGAGGTATTGTATGAAAATAATATCCAATTTTCAGAAAAGAACTTAGACGGGCCAACCTTCTTGATGCGAAATGTAGATGAAGATCAGTTGCAGCTACTAAAGCTGCAATATCGGGTAAGAGGTAATTTTTAAATGGCATCAGCTGGCAAATAAGTTACCGGTTTACTTAAATCTACTTATCCTGTAAATAATAAGACCAATAAACAGGATAGCAACAACGGAAAGGATAGTCCAAATAATTAGTGATGTACTTGTAGCATGTAATTCCATTACGGGTGATTTTGAAATAAATGTAGCGGGACTTGAAACATAATAAAGCAGCTAAACAAAATTTGATCATTTACATGTCCTGAATACAATCTTCTATAGAGTATTCATTGCCAATTTCTCCTTTACCACTACTGGCACTATTGTTTCTGTGCGGAAGGCTTAAAACCTTCTGCCTCAATGGATTATTTTCAACCTAACAAAGTCCGGCAATCGCTGTTTATAGCGCTCATTCTTATCTTGTTTTGGGTATTGTGGGGCCAGTTGTACTTTATGTTTACAGGAGCACTAGGTGCTCTTGCATTATATGTGCTGCTACGCAAATTTATGTTTCGGCTTATTCTTAAAAAGTGGCCCCGCTGGGCAGCAGCTATGCTACTTATGATTATTTCACTCATTATACTGGTACTTCCATTTGTGTGGCTCGGTTCTATACTAGTCAACCGAGTGCTGCCTTACATTACCAACCCCACTTTTATTAATAATTCGTTCCTACAAATTCAAAGCTTCTTAAAAGAAAAAACAGGTTCCGATGTATTGAGCGAAAGCAATTTTTCTAACGTTATATCGAGCATTACAGGAGTACTACCCCGCTTTTTAGGCAGTACCTTACTTGTTATTACCAATATTGCTATCACTTATTTTTTGCTCTATTTTATGCTGGTAAGCTGCAACAGTATGGAGCTATGGCTGCGCAAAAACCTGCCGTTAAAAAACCGGAATAGCGATAAACTATTAACGGAAATAAGAGGCATGGTACTCAGCAATGCGATTGCCATACCGGTGTTAGCCCTAGTACAAGGCGTTATTGCCATTGTTGGCTACATGATTTTTGGGGTTAAGGAACCCATTTTATGGGGTATTATTACGGGTGTTTGTTCGGTAGTGCCGGTGGTAGGTACTATGCTAGCCTGGGTTCCTATTACGCTGTATATGTTTGCTACCGGGCATTCCAACGCTGGCATCGGGCTGCTGTTATGGGGGTTGTTGCCCATTGGTGCCAGCGACAATGTGATTCGTTTTTTACTACAGAAAAAGCTGGCAGATATCCACCCCATCATTACCGTTTTAGGGGTAATTATCGGGGTAAATCTTTTTGGCTTTATCGGACTGATTTATGGGCCGCTCATTATTTCCATATTCATCTTGCTTACCCGCATTTACATAGATGAATTTGTTGCCAAACCCGACTCATCAACATCAACTGTTGAACCTGTAAATGTGACTCCGGCAGATGCTACCTGAACCGGTATAGTGCAAAATGTACAAGTTTTCTTTCCTGCAAACGTCTGTTTTTGTTGAATAAATAGTAGCACAATGCGGCACAATTTTTATAACTTGTTTAAACGTCGAAATAAATTATGAAACAGTATCCTTCCTCAAAAGAATTCAAAGGTCAGCAACAGCCGTACCCGGCAAAGCAGTCTGAAATGGATCCTCTGCCAGACAACAGTTTTTCAGAATACAAACCTGCGGGAAAGCTAAAAAACCAGGTGGCTTTAATTACGGGTGCTGATAGTGGCATTGGTCGGGCAGTAGCTATTGCTTACTGCATGGAAGGGGCCAACGTAGCCATCTTTTACAATGAAAATGATGAAGATGCACAGGAAACAAAAGCCCTGTGTGAAAAATGGGGAACAACCTGCCTGGTATTAAAAGGCGATGTACGCCAGCTGAACGAATGCAAAAAAGCAGTTGCTGATACTATAGAAGCATTTGGAAGGTTGACCATACTGGTAAACAATGCAGCTTACCAGCAGGCACAAAAGAATTTTGAAGACATCACCGAAGAACAATTACGCCGCACTTTTGATACCAATATCATTGGTTATTTTTTCATGGCGCAGTCGGCATTGCCGCATTTGCACAAAGGTTCATGCATCATCAACACCGGCAGCATTGTAGGCAAAACCGGTCTGGAAATTCTGATAGATTATACTGCTACTAAAGGCGCTATTCATTCTTTTACCAAATCGCTTGCATTGGCTTTAGGACCCAAAAATATACGAGTAAACTGCGTGGTACCTGGCCCGGTTTGGACCCCCAACATCCCCGGCACCATGCCTAAAGAGGAAGTTGAAAATTTTGGCCATGAAGTAGCCTTGGCTCGTCCCGGCCAGCCGGAAGAACTGGCACCTGCCTACGTAATGCTGGCCAGCAGTGGCGACAGCAGCTTTATAACAGGTTGCCTAATAGACGTAACAGGCGGTAGATTATCTGCCGCTGATTAAAATACAATATGCAAACAGCAATTTATCCGCAAGGCACTGTAACGGAACTGCTACAAACAGATCTGGTACTGCCACAAACTAAAGCAGTACTGGAAAAGCGCTTGCAGCAAACTGCTGTTAGCCAACCTAAGTTTTTCAATGCAGAAGAATTTGAAATCGTAAAAGCAGTTTGTAATCGGCTCATTCCGCAGGAAGAACACGAACCGATTGACCTGGCCGGATTGCTGGATGCTGGCCTGGCCGAAAATCATGGGAATGGCTGGAGATATGATACCATGCCACCCGATCAGGAGGCTTTTAAACAGGGGATAAGTGGAATAGATGCTTACGCAATTAGTGTAACTGGAAAACTATTCGTCCAACTCCTCCCCCAACAACAGGACGAAATACTAAAGGCAGTGCAAAATAGTAATGTAACTGGCAAAGCCTGGCAC
>CAXTDG010000527.1:0-3839 GCA_964242675.1 uncultured Chitinophagaceae bacterium | reverse complement strand
CAAGGGGTAGTACCCCTACCCCTGCGGGATAAAACACAGCAACGAACTTCCGAGATATGGAACAGCAGCGTAAGTTTTGAAGGAGGCCAATGGGTGAAAATAAAAGCACCTAGTGGTACCGGTAAAACAACACTGGTGCATACCCTATACAAACTACGCCACGACTACAGCGGTACCGTACAGTATGATGGTGCCGAACTCCGCAGCTTATCAGCTGGTAAAGTGAGCGAATATCGCCAGCAAAAAATCAGCGTTATTTTTCAGGATATGCGGTTGTTTGCCAACCTTACTGCACGGGAAAACATTGAGTTGAAACGCATTATGTACAAGCCGATGTACGATGAAAAAATGATTGATGAAATGGCGGAACGGCTGGGTGTACAATCTGTTTTAAAACAAACTGCCTCTACCTGTAGCTACGGCGAACAGCAGCGGGTAGCCATTATCCGCAGCCTGATGCAGCCTTTCGACTGGCTAATTATGGACGAACCATTCAGCCACCTCGACCAGGGCAATACCGCTAAAGCCGCCGCATTGATTGCAGAAGAATGTAAGAAACGGGGTGCCGGTTTTATTCTTACAGATCTGGACGAAGACGAGCATTTTGCTTATACAAGGAAGCTGCTGTTGTAGCTGCACACCCTTTGCATTTCATCCTGAAAGGATCTGACTCACACCCATATAAATTGAATGCAAAACCAAATAAAAGAAGCTCTTAAAAGTATGTTGGAAGGTTTGGGTCAGATGCTTCCAGCATGAATTCAAGGGTGTGATATATGAATCAGTTATTAAAAAAAATAATTAAAGCCGGCGTAGGGCGCTTTCGGTTCATCATGGCCACGGTGGGGCTGGGCGTAGCACTGTTGCTTATACTGCTGGCCGTACAAACGCAGGCCGATTTCAATGACTTGCTCTACGGCAAATACAACGAAAATGAAACGGCCGATTTCCTGGTTATCAATAAAGCCATTACGCAGCAGGCGCAGGCCAGTAAAGACAATGCATTTACCACTACTGAAATCGCTGAACTAAAAAAACAACCTTTTGCTCAGTCGGTTGGGTTGCTAAGTGCAGCTCGTTTTGCAGTGCAGGCACAAAGCTACAGCGACATGTTTCCTTTTCGGAGCGACCTGTATTTTGAAGCCGTTCCCGATGAATTTATTGATGTAAAAAGTGATAGCTGGAAATGGGAGTCTGGTCAGCAGGATTTGCCTATTATCATCCCTTCCTTCTTTCTGGATATGTACAACACCGGCATGGCCAGCACCAGAGAAGATTTACCACTGCTGAACTTAGATTTAATAAAACTAATACCTGTAAAAGTGATAATTGATGGCAATGGCCAACATGCAGAATTTACAGGCCATGTAGTGGGGCTAACGGATCGCATCAACCGCACTCTCATTCCGCACATCTTTATGGATCTTGCTCATTAGAAATACGGGTATAAGGAAGCCCCTAAAGTGACCCGGATGAGCATCCCAACTACCGTCCCATCGGATGGACGGCTAACAACTTATCTCGAAAAAAACAACCTGAATACCAATGCCGATAAAACCCGTTTTGGCAAGGTGCGGAAGGCGGTTGATATTGTAGTAAGTGTGGTGAGCAGCTTCGGTATTATTATGCTGCTGTTTGCCCTGCTGGTGTTTTCTCTATTCATTCAACTTACCATTGCCAGCACCAAAACAGAAATTGAATTACTGATAACGTTGGGAGCTTCTCCAAAGCAATTGGGCAAGTTTTTAATGCGACAGTTTTTTCCGGTCAACATTCTGATTATGCTCATTGGCCTGGCATTGATTTCCATATTGCAATACGCCGCCTGGTCGTTCCTGAAAAAGCAAAACATGTTTGTAAGTCCATACATTAGTTTGTATACAGTAGGGGCAGCTATAGCAGTACTGGCAATGGTTTGGGTAGTGTATTTTACTACCATTCGGAAGTATGTGAAAGGGTGATAAATTTTAAAGTTGTTGACGAATGGTTCTTACTTAAAATTAATTTTCACTAATGCACTAAGTAAAAGCATGTAATTGGAAACAAGATCATTCCTTTTCAGCCTAAAAGCTTATTACGATCAACTAAATCATATAAAGACAAAAGCAAGCTATTCTAGCTTGCTTTTGTCTTTAATAAATAGGTAGTTTAAAATATACTAGTTAGAAAACGACTTTCGTTGTCACTTGCCGTCCATCTTGTTGCAGGCGCAGTAAATAAACACCAGAAGGTATATTGTCAGCTAAATGAATAACCCGGCTATCTATCATGGCTTTAATTGTACTAATAATTCGTCCAGATACATCAGCCAATGAAAGCGTAGCCGCTTGTTGCAAATTCCATCCGCTTAAATCAAGCGATTGTACACCACTATTGTTTTGTACTAACACAGTTTGCCGACGGCCTGTACTATAAAAAACAGATCTTACATCTGAATATTTGCTACTTCCATCTTTATCTTTTATACGTAAGCGATACCAGGAAGTCCCCGATACAGGATTTATATCATCAAACGAATATTGCTTTGTAGTTATGGACGTACCGTTAGAAGCAACTGAGCCAATAGCTGAAAAGTTTTTTGCATCTGTTGATCGCTCAATAATAAAGGAAGAGCTACCTTGTTCTACAGCAGTAACCCAGGAAAGGGCTACGCTACCTGCTAACGGTTTAGCTTCAAAATTTTTGAGAGATACAGGTAAAATAGTAGTAGTATTAAAACAACTAGCTGGTGTTACATTAATGTTAGTAGGTGCCACATAAGAAATATTATCAATGGTAATATAGGATTGTGCACCAGTGTAACTAGCCCAGCCAATTTTCAATACAAATCCTTCCGGACGTTCTACGTATGGTCCATAATTACTAACCGCTAATAAATAGGCTGCATTAAATTGTGTTCTCATTTCATTAGAACTTAGATTGACCGTATAGGTTGTCCCCTCTACCTGGTGAGCACCTGAATAAGTAGTAGAATATTCAGCATCCTTTCCTGAATATTCTATTGGCATACTCGTTATAGAACAATCGTTATTAACTGAATATAAACCCAGGCGTACAATCAGCTTACCAGGTGCTGGCTGATCAACAATTTTAAATGAAACCACACCACTTGTATCATTTGTAGGAAACAAATCACTTACATTAATAAAGCTTCTGGAAGCATCATTCATACGCTGTGCAAGAGTATAATAACTATCTGATGCCGTAGAAGTAATTTTAATGCCAGTTCCTGCTGCTGTTAAACTAGCTGTTCCGCCGGTATTTTCTACTATTCTATAATGTGGAATGTCAGCAGAACTACCTGAATAGTAAATTGTGTTTTGTGATTGTACATTCTTGTAACACAGCAAAGAATAGCACAGTAATCCTACTTTAAAAATTTTTGAACGTAGGACACAAGAAGCTCCTGAAAAAAGTAAATTTTTTCTCATAAAAGGGGTTTTGGTTATTAAAATAGTCAACAACTACAAGGTTGATTCTTATTAGCCTTTCATGAGTATAGATATAGACTAGTTATATTAATAATATAACTCCGATAATGAATAACCGGAAGTACAAGTAGATAACTTGTAATAGGGCCTGCAAAATAGGCCCATTATTTTTTACATTCAAAATTTATTTTACGTTTACCTTACTTCTACTTCAAATTAAACATAACTGCACATAATCATATTTTTTATCATTTCTAATAATGCAACAAACCGAATCTAATCAAATTTTAATATCAAACAAAACAGCAGACATTATTCATGTCTGCTGTTTTTGCTTGAGTGTAGCATGTGACGTGTAGGGTAATTTTAATGGCCGATGATAGCACCCAGGATACCACCTAACAACAC
>CAXTDG010000526.1:0-3840 GCA_964242675.1 uncultured Chitinophagaceae bacterium | reverse complement strand
TTTTCAAAACTGCATTCTTCTGTTACAATACATTGTTCATCAACAACTTCCTATTAGAAATTTGCTATCAATGGTGGTTAATGTATTAGTGTGCCAGTTCTCAGGGTTGTACTAAAAGTGAAATAAAAAATGGTTGAATGCGTAGTTGAAAGAGTAAATGGATAATTTGATTGAGCAATGATAACAATAAAGTAATGCAAACAAAAACGGTTGCCTGGGCAACCGTTTACACACATGAGAAAAATATATTCTTAAAAACCAAAGTTTCCGGTGACGTTGTTAAAGGGTGTCCGGTAATAAATATTTTTGCCTGAGCCAGGGCTACTGGTAGCACCATACAAGCCGGTTTCAGAGTAATTGCCGCCGTTTAAAATAATGACTGTACTATTTGTAGGGGCATTGTTCTCAGCTATAGCCAAGTTGTAATAAGGTCGTGTTGCATTCGTAATGGCAGCATTTACACTATTGCGAAGCATATACCGCAGGTTGCTAGCCCAACTATATAAATACAGGCCGCCATAGCCATACACATTATCATTGCCAGCGGTACCCCAGTCTTTATACAGCTGTGCCTTACGAAACATGATCTGCTGTACACCCGTAGCATCCAAGTAAGGGTTGGCACTCCAAAAATCAATAGTGGCCCCAGCTAAGTTGGGCGTGGCACAACTGGTGCCACCAAACGATCCACCATAAATCCAGGTGGTGGTGTTGGTGGGGCCGGTTAGTTTAGGGGCAATGTTACCACTATTGGTAGGGCCCTGGCTACTATAGTCAGCAGCAATACCCGTGGCCCCGGCAACTGCACCAAAACTAGTGTAACTAACAGCCCCAACAGATATTACTCTTAAATCGGTAGTATTGGAAGGCGAAGTATTTGAGCCTGCTTCGGTAGCAAACTGGTAATCGCCGGCATTGTGGGTAAACATTTCGAAAGTAGTAGCCGGGCCGCTTACCCGTACTACCCGTAGGTAAACAGATGTGGTGCTGCCCGTATTCGTCCAGCTAACTACCTCAAAGCCAGATACGCTGGTACCGCTGTTGGTAGAAGAAGCCAAAATAGCATTATCGGAAGTGCGGCACAAATACAAATCGAAATTGGTTCCGGCAGAGGTGTTCCAGCTTAGATAACAATGGGTACCGTCGCCATTGGCAATAGTTCCAAGAATATTATTTCCTTCATCCGTACCGGAAAATTCGTGACGGCCATCTGCATCCGCATCCGCAAAAACACCTTCGTAATGGCTGTTGGCCCGGTTGCCGCAACTGGTTAAAAACAAAATGCCTGCATTAGCCGCATCCAGTGCGTACTGGCAGGCAGCACCAGTGTTATCGAACCAGCCTAAATTGTATTCACTCTGGCTCATGGAAATAACATCTACTCCATGAGCAATGCAATCATCTACAGCAGCGCCTTTTTCTGTGGTATTGCTATTGGCATATACTTCAAATACAGCATTGGGGCAATGGTCGTAAACCGTTTCCACACAGGCTGTACCGTGCTGATTGCCGGAAGTATTTACAGCAGCAACTGTAGAAGCCGTTCCACCATCGCCTACATAAATAGGTGTTTTGGCTTTGCCAGCCGTAACGGCTGCAGCCAGGCTCGTAAATCCGCCATCAAAAACAGCTACACGGCGACCGCTCCCCGCAGGGGCTGAGCCTGTTTTATAAGTGCTGCTATTAATTACACCGGGGCCTTCATCATCGCTCCTATTTTTCAGTACTACAAACATGAAATATTCAGGCGTCAGCAGCCTAGATTTTGCCAGCACATCTTCCAGCTTAATCCATACGCTGGCCCGGTTTTTCCAAACCTGGTCAACATTAAAGCTGAGGCCGTTTAAATAATCAATACTGATTTTGTCGATGTTTCTTTCAGCGTTTTCATCATTGCGAAACACAACTTCTACGTTTACCATATCGTCGCTGGTACGGTAGCGTAGTTCCGATTGGTGCAGGCGGGTGGTTGCTTCGGCCTTATCCATAGTAGCCAATTTTGCTAACTGGTACAGGTGCGAACTAATGCGGACATCCTCCGGTATTTTCGCTTCAATTAGTTGCTGCCAGCGGGCCGTATTCAAGGCCGTTTGTGCAACTCCATACAGGCAACTTCCAAGAAGGAATATGAATCCAAAAATCTTCTTCATACTATATTTTTTTTGGGTTCATTAATTATTGAATACTTAGGAGCACCAGTACCATACCTTGTTTGCCCTTTTGTAGGCCAGTCATGGCTTTGCCAATAATGGTCCCTGTTGCTTTTTTAGTGTTAGCAGCTTTCATAGCATGGCCAGCAATGGCAGATGTGGTTAGTAAGTCTCCGGGGTTTATGGCGCTATTAAGTGCTTCAGCTTTTACATATACCCGACCCGTAATGGCTACTGGCAGGCTACCATTGGCAATGGTATTTTTATGGCCCATCATCATACCGGGTTTTATTCCGTTGGCACCGCTAATAACGCCAGCTACTTTTTTATCGTAAGTTGTATTGCTTACCACCAGTTTACCTTCATTCTTGTCATCAATGCTTACCAACATACCCGCTTCAGGTTTTACCCCATCAATTGGGGCTACATCAAAGTTTTCAGCAAAGTCGGCTCCGCCTCTTATCTGCAGTTCATCTACAATAATGCGGCTGCGGCCGGTAGCGGCATAGTCACCATCCAGTTCTAATGAAGAAGAAACACCGGTATTATCATAAAAAATAAGTTCGCCGCTGATACCGGAACCATCCCCGGAACGCAGGGCAACTGTACGAATGCCCGTATTATTTTTTAACTCAAGCAACCCACCCACAGCAGTAGTTGTAGGGGTAAGGAGGATGCTGCTAAAACCGCTTGCATTATCTACCAGCAAGGTTTTTCCTCGTACATGCAATCCTGCATCCGGGTCGCTTACACCTATACCTAAAAAGCCAGCCCGGCTAAAAGTAAACAAGGTTGTGGTTGTAGTTACCATGCCTGTATTGGCGGTCCCTTTATTTACAGAAGAAAAATATTTTAGATTTCCCGTTGCAGTGTCATATTGGAAAAAGCTACCATACCCATTACCAATATAACTATAGCCCGATTTTAAAAAGCTATTAAAACCAAGAGTAGGTGAGCCGGAAGGCGTGTAAAATGAAATGCCCGGACCGGTAGCAGATATCCTGGATAAAAATTGATTACTGGTATTCCCTACCACTACTAATCTTCCATCATCGGGTGTAATTGTTCCTATCCCAACATTTTGAGCGTACAAACCAGTGGTGCCTGCGGCTAGCAGGAGAAGTAAAACTATTTTTTGCATAGCAGTTTCATTTTAAATTAAAGAGGTAAAAGTTGTTTTTGAAAATGGCCATGTCAATAGCGGATTAGTATTGACACTGTTTGGTCGAGAACTTTCCTTTTTAGGGAAACAGTTTATCTTCGGCCCCGTATGGACGAACTATCAAAACAAATAGAAGATTATAAAGCAGAGATAGCAGCAGCAACCGCTACCGATGCCGCAAGTGTAGAGGCTTTTCGTATAAAATACCTGGGTACCAAAGGCCTGGTAAAGGCAGTGATGGGCGAAATGAAAAACGTGGCTTCTGAGGATCGGAAAGCTTTTGGGCAGGTGCTGAACGACTTTAAGCAATTTGCTGAAAACAAGTATGAGGAACTAAAGAATGGTACTACCAGCCAGGCAGAAACCAGCACCGGCGAAGATTTTACCCTGCCTGGTAATGCTTTGCCGCTAGGCAGCCGCCACCCTATTTCCATTGTCCGCAACCAGATTGTATCCATTTTTCGGCGGCTGGGCTTTGCCGTGGCCGAGGGGCCGGAAATTGAAGACGACTGGCACAACTTCGGGGCA
>CAXTDG010000525.1:0-3842 GCA_964242675.1 uncultured Chitinophagaceae bacterium | reverse complement strand
CTTTTTATAAGGGCACAAAAAAAAGGACACAAAACTTTGTGTCCTTTTTTTTGCAGTTATTTTTTTAGGTACATATATAACGTATAATTCATCAGCAAGAAATATGAAAGAATAAGTCTGAAGCAGTGTGGCCCCTTTTGTTATTGCTTACTGCTTTTTGCTATGGCATACAGGCAGGCAACGGCAGATCCAAAACTTTTCTTACAATAAACAAGTAGAAGAGAAGTATCGAACTTACAAAATACGGTTATAAATGAACTCAATGAGATAATATTCAATACTCAGTTTTGAAAAAAAAACTTTATTCTCACTGTCATTCAATATTTTCGCAATAGTATTTACGTACATAACTGTTACGCACTTAGTTATACTTTAAAAATTATTGTAAACCAATAGCTTGGGAAATAAGCATGAAGGATAGAAGTGTTGTATTCTATGTACAACTGCAATAAATGCAACACAATTCTCAGTCCATTTTTGCCGTTCTAACACTTACCAATCTGTTCCGTTTAAAACCAAGACACATGCAGCGTTTCTCGCCTTATGTACAAAGGCCAATTACCAACTACTTTTTTCGCATTCCCTTTACAATAGTACTAGTTGCCCTTATTAGTGTTCTATTTAATGCCTGTGTAAACCCGCAAAAGCTGGTATACTTTCCCAACCAGCAGGATACGCTTATAAAGTCACTACCTAAGCCGGAAGCAGCACTAATACAAGAGAACGATGTATTAAGCATTACTGTAAATAGCCTTAACCCAACTGCATCCGCTACCTTTAATGCACCCAATGCACAGGCACTTACTACCAATAGTGGGCTCGGCACCCAAACGGGCTACCTGGTAAGCAATACCGGTTTTATTACTTTTCCCTTTCTGGGCCAGGTAAAAGCTGCTGGCTTTACTACTGCTCAATTAGCCGATCAGTTGAAAGCTTCTATCCTGCAGAAAGGTTTGCTGCTCGACCCTATTATTACCATCCGGCAGTTAAACTACCACATTACCCTGATCGGCGAAGTCGGTCGGCCTGGTGTGTACACTATCCCAAGCGAAAAAGTGAATTTACTAGAAGCACTGGGACAAGGTGGTGACCTTACCCCTTATGCTAACCGAAAAAATGTGGTGCTGATACGGGAAGAAGGAGGGCAAAGACAATTTCACCGGATTGATCTGAACTCTAGTAAAATTCTTACTTCGCCTTATTACTACCTCCAAGCCAATGATATCTTGTATGCTGAGCCTAATAAAACGAGAGCTACAGCCGTATCAAACCAGAACCAACTGATAAATTATGGTATCACAGCGTTTAGTCTACTGTTTACCATTGTTACATTTGTCATCAGCATCAACCGATAAAGACGTCATTACTACTATTATATGGGAGAAACGCAACAGGATACACAGGATTTTGGAGGTACCAGTATACAGGAACTTATTAGTAAATATTTACCTTATTGGCCTATTTTGGTGATATTGATGGCGATAGGGGCGACTATAGCCTATTACAAAATACGAAAAGCGGTGCCGATTTACCAGGCTACCGCTTCTCTTTTAATAAAGAATAATGAGCAACAAGGCGCTATTATTCAAAAGTTAGGTGGTGGTAGTAACTACACTAATCTTGAGAACGAAATGCTGATCATTCGAAGCAAACCAGTAGCAAGAGAAGTAGTAAAAGAACTACACCTGTATGCACCTATCATGCAGGAAGGCAGGGTGCGGGAAGATCAGTCTGCTTATACAACCTCACCGGTAGTATTCAGGGTACCAAACCCCGACTCTATTAAAGAAGTTGCTCGGGTAGATTTTAAATACAATGCGGCCACTAAAACCGTAGCCTTTGGTGGGCGGGCATACCCGCTTAACCAATGGGTAAGCACCCCTTATGGCACTATGATGATGCTGCCTAACCCCAAAGTGGTGGACCCCTTCACTCTACCTATGTATTTTTCGCTGGTATCACTGCAAAATATGGCAGGTGCTGTACAAGGTAACCTTGGTCTTAATCCTAATGGCCCTGAATCAAGCCTAATAACGCTAACTTATAATGACCAGTCGGTACAAAGGGGCATCGATATCCTTAATACCATTGTAAATGTGTATAACCGGGCTGCCATTGACGATAAAAATAAACTATCTGAAAATACCCTTCGCTTCCTCGACGAACGACTCAAACTCGTAGCTACAGATCTTGATTCAATTGAACGGAGGTTGCAAAGTTTCCGGGCCAGCAATCGTATTGTAGATGTAGGTGTGCAAGGCAATCAGTACCTGGGCAATCTAAATGCCAACGATCAACAAATAACTAACATCAACCTGCAACTGACGGTGCTGGACGAGGTACAGCGCTATCTTACTTCTAAAGAGAAAAATAAGGAAGCTCTTATACCCGCTATTGGTACTATTTCCGATCCCATACTCAGCTCCCAATTGCAAAAGCTGTACACCACTGAAAGCCAGCGGGCAGCCCTGGCAGCAACTACTGGTGAGAACTATCCCAGTGTCACAGCACTCACAACCGAAATCAACACGATCCGGCCTACGCTCATAGAAAATTTACGGAATCAGCGGCAAAATCTGCTGGCTACCCGTAACCAGCTTAACGGAATAAATAACCGTTTTAACGGTTTGGTAAGTGCATTACCAGCACAAGAACGAGAACTGCTCAATATCAATCGGCAGCAAAAGGTGCAAAATGATATCTATACTTTCCTCTTGCAGCGTCGGGAAGAAACAGCACTTACGCTGGCTGCTACTGTATCAGACAGTCGGCTGGTGAATGATGCCGGCGGCGGCGGTATGGTATACCCCAATGTACAAAGCAATTACTTACAATGGATTTTCTCTTTACTGCTAGTTGGTGTTGTCTTTATTTTCATAAAAGAAAACCTGAACCGAAATGTAAATTCAAAAGCAGAAGTAGAAAAACTAACCCCTACACCTATTATAGCAGAGATAGCACATAGCCCTCTTAAAGAAGCAATAGTAGTAGAAGCAGGTAGTCGTAGCCTGGTGGCCGAACAGTTTCGATACTTGCGTACGGCACTCAGTTATGTAGGTATTAACCACACCCATCGCAAAATATTGTTTACCTCTTCTATTTCCGGCGAAGGGAAAAGCTTTGTTACGCTGAACCTCGGTGCTACCCTGGCCCTTACCGGTAAAAAAGTAGTAGTGCTGGAAATGGACTTACGCAAACCCAAACTATCCGAAATGTTGGGGTTCGATCGTAGCATTGGCTTGAGCGATTATTTCATTGGTGCAAAGGCTATTTCGGAAATCACTAAGCCTACTCCTATCAATAATTTATATCTGCTTTCATCAGGAGCAATACCGCCCAACCCTGCAGAACTATTGTTAAATGGTAAGTTGGAGGAATTGCTTTTGCAATTGGAAGCGAGTTATGATTATGTATTAGTTGATACAGCACCGGTTAGCCCGGTTACAGATGCCTATATTATTTCACCACTGTGCGATGCTACCTTATATGTAGTACGGCAGGGGCGTACTCCACGAATAATGCTGCAACGACTAAACGATATTTTGCGCAGCAAGCGGTTAAAGAATATGTCATTGATATTTAATGGTGTGAAGCAAAAGCGTTTTGGAGGATATTATGGATATGGTTACACATATGGCTATGGTTATCTAGACGAGAAGAAAGGAAAGGGTAAAAAGAAGAAAGGTGATGCAGTATAGTAATATCAAGGGTTAGATATAGTTTATATAGAGCCGGGTTACTTTGTGTAGTTCTCTATCATTTATTGATGTATCAAATTGCACCGATAGGGTATAAACCGTAAGGCACATATGCTTCACAAGCAAATACAATTAACAAACTAC
>CAXTDG010000524.1:0-3846 GCA_964242675.1 uncultured Chitinophagaceae bacterium | reverse complement strand
CTTGTAACCGTATTTTTCTCAAAGGAATATCCACCTGCGGAATACCAGCGCTACAATGGCACACCTGATGCTCATGAAGAAAAAGCAGGCGTAAGCGAAATATTTGAGGACTTCAGCAAAATGCCTAAAACCATGAAGCAGCTTGGGCTGGTGCAGTTTTTTAGCTGGTTTGCTTTGTTCAGCATGTGGGTTTTTACAACCGATGCCGTGGCTACGCATGTGTACGGCCTTACCGGCGACTATGCCAAAACCGAAGCTTATAATGATGCTGGGAACAAAGTGAGTAGTGCTTTTGGTGTATACAATTTTGTGGCAATGCTGTACGCTTTGTGCCTACCCATCATTGCCAAATATATTGGCCGCAAAGCCACTCATGCAGTTTCACTGATTGCAGGCGGCATTGGACTAATTTCAATTTATTTCATCAAAGATCCTATGATGCTGAAGTACTCCATGTTTGGAGTAGGTTTAGCCTGGGCCAGTATTTTGGCTATGCCTTATGTAATACTCAGTGGTTCTATTCCGGCTGGCAAAATGGGGATTTATATGGGTATTTTTAATTTCTTCATTACGCTACCACAAATTATTAATGGTTTGTTTGGTGGCCCAATTGTAAAACATTTGTATGGCGGCCAACCCATCTATGCTATTGTGCTGGCTGGTTTCTTCATGATTTGTGCTGCCATCAGTGTACTGTTTGTGTATGATGTTGGTGCTATTCGCATTCAGCAACAGAAAAAATTATTTAGCGAAGCCGAACTGGTAGGAAGTGGCCCGGCGATTTAGTGAGGCCGTTTAAGGTTGAAGGTTTAAAGTTCCGAAAGTTCAATGTCCTGCTACGGTTCTTACATTGTTCATTATTCATTACTCATTTTCCTTTTCAAGTATCTCAAATGAAAAGAAATCATTTCCTGATAGCCGGACAGCTTCAACGTCCGGCTTTTTTTACTCTTTGCTTTTTACTTTTTACGTCAATAGCATCAGCACAGCAAATAGAAATTTATCCACCCAACTGGTGGGTGGGAATGAAGCACAGCCAGGTGCAACTGCTCATTTTCAATGCCGCCGATAGTAATTTTAGTAAACAAAAACTAAGCATTAATTATCCGGGTGTAACCGTTAATAAGATCAATAAGCTAGATAACGGCAAGTTCATTTGTGCAGATGTAACGGTTGCCAAAACAGCTAAGCCGGGCAATGCAATTTTTACTTTTTCCGGCGGCAATGCTTCGCAAAAAGTGACCTGGCCGGTTAAGCCCCGCAGGGCCGGTTTAGGAAAAAGCTACGCACAAGGTGTTACCAGCAAGGATATGATCTACTTCCTGATGCCCGACCGGTTTGCCAATGGCGATCCGGCTAACGATTCTGTTGCCGGTTTGCTGGAAAGAGAGAATGGTCGTCGCTTTCCGAAGGGTAGGCATGGTGGCGATATGCAGGGTGTACAACAGCATTTGGATTATATAAAGGATATTGGCGCTACCGCTATCTGGATGACCCCGATACTGATTAATGACATGCGTTCCGAGTCTTTCCATGGGTATGCATTTACCAATCAGTACAAGATTGATCCCCGGTTTGGCGGTGAAAAAGCGTACCATGATTTAATAGATGCTGCCCACGCCAAAAGCATGAAGATTATACAGGATGCAGTTTACAACCACGTAGGCATCAACCACATTTTTGTAAAAGAAAAACCGGTGAAAGACTGGTTGAACAACTGGGATAATTACACCAACACCAGCTATAAAGATCAGTCGGATTTCGACCCCTATGCAGCAAAGCAGGATCGTAAAATAATGCAGGACGGCTGGTTTACCCGGCAAATGCCGGACTTGAATGAACGCAATCCGTATGTGGCCAACTACCTCATTCAACATGCTCTTTGGACGGTGGAGGAATTTGGTATTGACGGCTGGCGGATTGATACCTACGCTTACAACGACTTGCCGTTTATGAACCGCTGCAATGGCGCCTTGCTGGAAGAATATCCCGCCATCAGCATTTTCGCTGAAACCTGGGTACAAGGTATACCTAACCAAAGCTATTTTGTAAAAAATAAATACAAGGGCATTGCTTACGAAAGCAATTTGCCAGGCGTTACCGATTTCCAAATGCTATGGGGAATGCTGGCCGGGCTAAACGAAAAGTATGGCTGGCAGGAAGGGTATAGCAAATTGTACACAACATTGGCGCAGGATTTTGTGTACGTCGATCCTTCAAAGAATGCCTTGTTTCTGGACAACCACGACCTGGACCGCATTTTTGCCGTATTAGGAAAAGATACCAACAAACTAAAGCAAGGCCTTGCCTGGATGTACACGCTAAGAGGAATCCCTACGCTATACTATGGCACTGAATTGCTCATGGATAAATTCAAAGACCCCAGCGATGCCGAAGTTCGTCACGATTTTCCTGGTGGCTGGTCGGGTGATAGCATCAATGCTTTTACTGCGACTGGAAGAACAGCCGCCCAAAACAGTATTTTTAATTACATCCGTACGTTGGGCAATTACCGTAAGAACTCATCTGCTTTACAAACGGGTAAGATGACGCAGTTTGTTCCGTACGATGGCCAATATGTATACTTCCGCTACAACGATAGCAGTACCGTGATGGTAGCCTGCAGCAGCCAGGATACTACCTCCAGCCTTTCGCTGGATCGCTTTGCTGAACGGACAACTAGCTTTCAACATTGCAAAAATGTATTGACAAGCGAGATAATGAGCCTACCCAAAATGCTGATGTTGAAGCCACGGGAAACGGTGATTTGGGAATTGTTGAAGTAGGGATAAGGCATGCCTTGTCTCTACAAAAAGCCCATAGCAAAGCATTCTCATTTTACTCATTTTACCTGTCAAGTTTAACAACCCCACCCCACCGCTCCGTTTTATCTTCATTCTTCTCAAAAACAACAGGTGAAAACATGGGGCGGAATGTTTTAGCGGCGGGTTTTATTTTCCTTTCTTTTTCAGCAACGGCGCAGTGGTACAACCCTGAAAAGGTGGGTGCCAAAGTAAATGCCGTGTATTCTGCTGCTATAGAGCAAGCGCAAGATGGCAACTTCAATATGGCGAAAGCCTTACTTGAAAAAGCCATGGGCCAGGATAATCGAATGGTAGATGCTTACTTGTCTTACGCTGGCGTGGCCGGGCAAACCAAACAGTACGACAGTGCTATCCTGATGTTTGAGAAAGCCCGTAGCTTGGATTCTGTTTATTCAAAAGATTACAGTTTGCCGTACGCTATCAACCTGGCAGGTGCCGGTCGTTTTGAAGATGCACTGGCTGCTATCAACATTTTTTTACAAAATCCCAAGCTCAACCAACGAAGTTTACAAGCAGCTGCTTTTCGAAAAAAAAGCTTTCAGTTTGCGGTTGATACCAAAAAAGCCGGTAAGGATGTAGTGGGGCAATTTACCCCGGTAAACCTGGGCGATAGCATTAATACAAAAGACTTAGAATATTACCCTGCCCTGCCTATTGAAGGCAACGAGCTCATCTTCACCCGCCGCAGTGGTGGCCGGGATGAGGACTTTTACAAAAGTGCCAAAGGAAGCACTGGCTGGCGTAAAAATAAATCGCTACCCGGCAACATCAATACCGACCAGAACGAAGGCGCTCAGTGCATTAGCCAAGATGGCGAATGGCTCATTTTTACCGGTTGCAACCGGCGGGAAGGCTATGGTAGTTGCGACTTATACATATCGTACAAAATGCCGGATGGCGGCTGGAGCAGCGCCGAAAATTTGGGACCAAAAATAAATACGGAAGCTTGGGAAAGTGCTCCATCCTTATCGCCCGATAAGAAAGATTTGTATTTCAGCAGTACCCGGCCCGATGGCTATGG
>CAXTDG010000523.1:0-3848 GCA_964242675.1 uncultured Chitinophagaceae bacterium | reverse complement strand
GGTTCCAGCCATAAGCACCCTTGGTATTGCTCTCCAGTTGCGCTGGTGCCCGAAAATCGAAACCGCCAGCGGCAGCAGGTCGTTGCGCCGTTGCAATACCGTAATCGGTGTAGATGTCAATGAAAGAAGGGTAGATGTACTTGCCTGTACAATCCAGCACTACGGCATCTTTGGGAATGGTAGCGCCTTTTCCGGCAGCTACAATTTTACCATCCCGAATCACCAATATGGCATCCGTAATAGTGGCAAGACCTTCTTTTACCAGCGTGGCATGAGTAAAGGCATACGCCTTTGTTTGTGGACTGGCCACTCCGTTTTCCGGAAAAGTGGGTTGCGCCCATGCACATACTGAAACGAACATTGCAGCTGTCAGCTGCATCGCTTTTCTCATTCAGGATCAAGTTTAGTTGGGGAAATTTTAGACCGGATGAAGCTAAGGAGAAAAAGGGTTCGTTAAGGTTTTATTAACGATTTTTAGTGGTGAGGAATTAGAAATGTAAGGTTGGAGAGAAAAGTAATCTGATCTACTCTTGAAGTGATTGAAATACTTTAAATGTTGAAATTTAAAATTTATTAAGGATCATAAACTAAAGTCATCAAGACAGCAAACACTAAAGATTGTAGAATAAAAAAGATCGGACAGCTTGACAATCAATGAAATAAATTTTTCTGTTGCAAAATAAAATGCCAGATTCTCTGTTTTAAGTAGCTGTATCACGGTGTTACAACACGCCTGAATACAATCTCAAAATCCAATTACTTTGAAAATCGTTACCAACAGGTTTGAAAAATTATGCATTTCTACACTTAGCTACTTCGTACAGCTAATCAAAACCTACAAGGAAAAAAAGTTCAGCAGTATTATTCTGCTTGCCTGCTATACAGGTATCAAGCCTTCGAACAAAAAACTCTTATTGCTTTAAGACTGTTTCAGTCAATCAGAAGTTTTCATAAGTAATTAAATAATGTTGCCCCTTACTGCACAATGCGGTAAGCAGGCTCATGCTGTCTTCTTTCGTTCATCATTCTTATTCTATAAAAAACAAAAATCCAAGAAAAATGAAAAACAGAAAAACTACCCTTCTTGCCTTAGCTGCCCTGCTTATGAGCGGTACTACAATGGCCCAAATGAACATTGGTAGCAACACTGCTCCCAATGCCAATGCAGCACTACAGGTAACCAGCACCAACAAAGGGTTGCTAATGCCTACCTTATCTTTGACAGCTACCAACGCAGCAAGCCCACTTTCGGCTTTTGTAGCTGGTATGGTGGTGTATAACACTGCTACAGCAGGTTCGGGTACCACCAATGTGTCGCCCGGATTTTACTACAGCGATGGCGTACAATGGCTGAAACTGTCTACCTCTAATGGTTCGGTAGTGGTGAACTCCAGCAATTCAATTGATGCGGCTATACTTGGCTATAACCCCAGCACTTCGGCAACCGCAGCTTCGGCAGCTCCAGCTACACAAGCAGTGGGATCAACTACCGCTACCCGTAGAGGAACGTATACTTACACAGCCAATGGGCATACGTATGCTGCCTATACCACCACAGCAGCCGTTACCTGGTATGAGGCCTATACAACAGCAAAAAACATGGGTGGCTACCTGGCTACTTTTACCTCGGATGATGAATGGAAAAATGTAGAAACCTACCTGCTAACGGATGCCAATGGATTCAATACAAATGGCGGCTGGATAGGGTTTTGTAAGTTTGACTGGCAGGCCGGATCTGCTCTTAATCCTAACCCCGAAATGAAATGGATAACCGGCGAACAACCTGCAACAGACTATTCTTCAGCAGGCACAACTGCTGTACGGAAAATGAACTGGTTTGCCACTGGAGAACCTAACAATGCCACCAGCAACGAAGGGTTTGTACATTTTTATGGCAAAAGCAACGGTACAACAAAAGTGCTAGGTACCTACACTTCTTACCACCCCTGGAATGATGTAATAGCCAACTCGACTAATCAATCGAATAGCTGGGGTTTTGTGGTAGAGTTTCAGCAATAAGAGTGGTAATGAGTTGCTGAACATTTCCAGTGTACTGATTTGTGTTTTTGCAAACAGGAACTGGAAAATAACTGCACCCTACTGATCAGGTATTTCAATTTGTCAATACATGTTCCCGGCACCGCCCCAGGTGCCGGGGCTATCTACCTTTTTATTTTTTATGAAAAAATATTTATTCACCTCCGCCATTGCGTTGGCTGCTTTCCTAAGTACACAGGCCCAAAACTACAATGCAGGGCCAATGTATATAGGCTGCACCTATTACGACGCATCTACCAGCAATGGTAGCCAGATAGCAAGCGGAGGCAACCTAACCGTAAATACAAACGGCGTCTGGATGTTTAATGATGCCCGGCTTACTACGCCCCGAACCAGCGTTGCCCAAACTGAAATGATTAGGTTTAGCGGGGGCATTTACAACCGTACAAGTGGCTATACAAATGGCTATGCCATGGCTGATAATGAGGCTGCAGGCTTTGTGTTACCCATTGGCCAAAGCACCTATGCACCACTCATTATCAATTCTACCTTGGCTGCTGGTACTTCTGTAAAAGGGGCCTGGTACGATGCCAAGCCATCCAATAGCACCTTCATTATTGAAGCAGGTGGTGGAGCGGGTGCTCAGTTCGATTTTTTACCCGGCTACTATGATCTTACTGCCTCGGCCGCAGGTATTTCGGTAAAGCCTACAGTACCTGCCAGCGCCGTAGCAGCTACGCACCTGCTGGGTACAACGGATGGCAACAACTTTACAGATATGGGATTGGCAACTACCAATGCTACGCTTCCGGCAGGTGTTTACCAGCTACGGTTTGCTAATAAAGGCATTATTCTGCCGCTTAGCATTACCCAGTTTATAGCTAGTAAGCAGGGCCGTACGTCCTTACTTAACTGGGTAGTTGCAGGTGAGCAAAACATCGCTAACTACACAGTAGAACGTAGTTCCGATGGCCGTAACTTCTCGGCTATTGGCTCACAGCCATCTTTGGGCAATACTTCTATAGAACGTACCTACACCTTTACTGATTTACAACCTTTCAATGGTACCAACTACTACCGCCTCAAGGTTATAGAGAAGGATGGTAAGGTTTCTTATACCAGCATCCGCATCCTCAATTGGAGCAATGCTGTTGTTATCTCTCTGTTCCCTAATCCTACAAAAGACAATGTAACCGTTACGGGTTTAGAAAGTGGTATGGTGATATCCTTGGTAAGTGAAAATGGGCAGGTAGTAAAACGGATGGCGGCTCAGAATAGTACCGTTCAGGTGTCTATGGCTATGCTTTCATCAGGTGCTTATTACATTCAGGTAACAGATAAGGAAGGTTTACTACTAACGAATCAAAAAGTAGTAAAACAGTAAGCTGTTGGCTGCTATTTCTTGCAAATTTTATAAGCAGGATAGTAGCACCTTTTCTATACACATCCTTCGTTTCGGCAGGTGCTTGCACTTGCCGAAACCATTTAAACCAGTACGAATAGCTCATAATCTGGCGGCTAAAAATTAGAAAGCCATTAAAGCCATCAACATGGCACTATTTTTAAAACGAAGCATACAAAATCCCCTTGTATGCTTCGTTTTATTTCTATACTTGCCATCGCTACCTGCCTGTTGGCAGCCTGCGATAAAGACAATACCACTTCTATTAAAGTAGCCCAAGAAACCTATGTTCTACCCGGCGATACACTTTTCCCGGAGGGCATAGCCTATAATTCTAACACGGGAAACTTTTATACCGGCAGCACTACCACCGGCGATATTTACCGGGTAAACGTAACCTCCGGTGCCACCAACCTGTTTGCCGCAGGTGCTTCACAAAGCCGCAAAG
>CAXTDG010000522.1:0-3858 GCA_964242675.1 uncultured Chitinophagaceae bacterium | reverse complement strand
CTTCGTTAGCTTCATTTATCTGCTGAAACTTCAGGTTGGCTTCCTTATTATTAGGGTTGAGGTCGGGGTGATACTTCCGGGCAAGTTTCCGGTAAGCTTTTTTTATATCATCATCGCTGGCGTTTTTCTCAACGCCAAGCACTTTATAGTAATCGATGTAATCCATATAGGGTTAAATGGTCAACACGTTGTGAGAAATATCCGACAAGTAAGTAACATTTCAGTTGCCGGTGAGCAAATAAACGCAATTGTTGTACCGTTCTGTTAGTAGACATTTTGTCAAAAAGAACCTTGTGAAGTAGTTTTTAGCCGACATAAAACATACCCCGCAGCCAGGTAAAGCGTTGAACCATCAGCACTCCAAGCACAGTTGGCTATCACTTCTCTGGTATTCACTTTGCCCAATAGCTTACCTTGTGGCGAAATGATAAGCAATCCGCCCGGCCCGCAAGCCCATACGTTTCCCTGCTTATCTGCTTTCAGGCCATCCATCACTTGTTTAGGTTGATCTTTAGGTAAATTACTTCCATTAAAAAACACTTTACCTATTCCAAGCCTGCCGTTGCTATTAACCGGGAAGGCCCAGATTTGCATTGTATCCTGTGACGAGTTTGAAACGTAAAGTATTTTTTCATCTGGTGAAAACGCAAGTCCGTTTGGAAATGGAATACGACTGTTCAGTAATTCGGTGGCTCCAGTTTTTGTAGTACGATATATACCAGACCAACCTACTTCCTTTGTACTATCTATACTTTTATTGGGCAGGCCGTATGGTGGATCGGTAAAATAAACACTGCCATCTGATTTCACTATCAGGTCATTGGGACTGCTCAGTCGTTTGCCTTCCACATTGTCGGTAAAGGTGCGTTTGCCATATTTCCCGTTTAACGGGTAGATAGCTATGCGGCGGTCGCCATGTTCGGCTATTAGCAAGTTGCCGTTTTTGTCCAAAGCCAGGCCATTGCTGCCAGGTTCTTCGCCGTAGGGGAGCCTGCCGGTAAAGCCAGTATTTTCCAAAAACTTAGATAATTTCTTTCCCTCAGCCCATCTATAGATTGTCTGACCCTTTGTATCGCTGAATAATAAAATGCTGCTATCCTTTACCCAAACTGGCCCTTCAATGTGTTGAAAGCCAGAGCCAATGATTTCAATCTTAGCCGTTCGAGGAATCAGCTTTTCTAGTTGCGGATCGAGGTAGATGATGCTGCCGGTTGTGAGTGGTTGCTTTTCAATCTGTGCCCGGCTATCTGGCATAAAATTCAGTAACCCTATCAACAATAATAAGAAACGAAAGGTCTGCTGGTGCATGTATGTACGGTTTAGCTTGTAAAATGTGCAGCGCCATGGATCAGTTTTAAACAACATCTCAAAATGCGATTTCCTCTTTTACTAACAACTATCTTTTTTATGACTACTGCAACGGCCCAGTCTCAAAACAGTATGCCAGAATCAGTAGCACTGATTGAAGTGGCCAGTTTTGACCATTACCAACCCATTGGTGTAGGCATTTCCAAAACCGGTAGAACGTTCATCACTTTCCCTCGCCGCCAGCCGCATTTATACAGCGTAGCCGAGTTGGTAAATGGGCAGCTTAAGCCCTACCCTAACGAGGAATGGAACCAGTACGATTCGCTGAAACCAAAGGAAAGATTTATGAATGCCCAGGCAGCTTGGGTAGATGATAACGATGACTTGTGGATTCTCGACCCATCGAACCCAGGCGAAGAAGCTACGGTGGCAGAAGGAATAAAATTGCTGAAAGTAAATCTCAATAACAATAAAGTAGAACGGATTTACCGGTTCGAAGATCTGCCACGGGAAAAAATAGCCATCAACGATGTACGGATTGATAATCGCCGTAACCTGGCTTATTTATCCGAACCTAAAACGGCCTCTATCATTGTGCTTGACCTGAATACAGGTAAAAGTCGCATGGTGCTGAGCAGCCACTACTCTACCAAAGCGGATAAAGATTTTAAACTGCATATTGATGGTAAAGCTGTGGTAGACACCAGCGGAAAAGCATTTAGCAGTAATGTAAATGGGATTGCCTTGACCAAAGATGGTAAATACTTTTACTATCGGGCCATCAACCAAACTAAACTCTACCGCATACCAGTTGAAGCCTTGGCCAACTCAACGCTAAGCAATGAACAACTAGGACAACAAGTGGAAACGGTTGGGGAAACCGGTGTAAGCCATGGCATGATAGCCGATGTAAAAGGAAACATTTTCACAACTGATTCGCCGGAAAAAGCCATTCGCTATGTAACACCGGATGGCCGGTTTGAAACACTGGTACGAGATCCCCGCCTCATTTGGCCGGATACCTATGCTATTGGTCCTGATGGCTACTTATACGTAACCTGTTCGCAAATAAACCGTGCCCCTAAAAACAATGATGGCGAAGACAAAACGGAATATCCTTACCGGTTGTATAAAATTAAGTTGCCTTGATAAGGTCAATTTAGTAATAGGCAATAAGCAATTTCGAAACAATGCATTAATAAAAATAGAAAAGGCGCTAAAATCATCAGCGCCTCTTCTATTATATCGTTGCTACTATTTATCTTCTGCTAGTAGCGCTTCTTTTTCTATTTCTGTTATGGAGTGGGCTTTTCCCGACAGACATTGAATTAAAATTTCTCCCAGCATTTTATCCATTACTTCTTTTCCTTCCTGCGTTTTCAAAAATTGCATACTTTCTTCATCGCCACTAAAGGTCATGTTACCAGCAGTGGCGGTACAACGGTTTTCGTTACAGGAGTAATTGAATTCCGTATCCCGGAACATGCGACATTCATTCGCTACCGGCTTTTCTTCAGGCGTCATATAACTACTGAATAAAGTAAGCGTAAGTGCTGCGGCAATTATCTTTTTCATGATGATGAAGGGTTTGTTCTCTCAAACGTACTCCCCTTCTTTTTATTATCAAAGATTTTAGTATGAAAAATATCTACTAACCCGTAAATAATTTTCTGGTATGTTTTTTACTACGCTTGCCTAAAACAGAATACTATGGCTACTTACAGCGTAAAATTAGTGAACAAGCAAGTGGTAAGTGTACATGCTACCAACCAGGAAACGGCTCCTTCAGATACTATTTTAGAACCTATAATTGGGGAAACGATTTATGCAACTGTAGAAGCCAACGACGATGCGGAAGCAAAAGAAAAAGCGGAGAAAGTAGCACAACAGCTACAAACCGGTGAAACGAAAAAGGAAATGGAAAATAATCATTAATAAAAAAGCTACGAAATTTCGTAGCTTTTTTGTTTTCGTTCGTAGCAATTATTACTCATGTGGTTCGCCATATTTGTAACCCTTACATTTGGCTACCGATTGTTATAACCCTGCTGATTTTCTGCCATGACGTTTTTAAGAAAGTTGCTGCACAGTTCGCCTATAAAGAAGATTGTGTTTGCTGTTGTTGGTTTTGCCTCCTACCCTGGCATAACTATGGTGAACAAACTCCGCATCAGCGGTATGGAAAACCTGAAAGATCTGCCAGATAACAACGTACTGTTTGTAAGTAATCATCAAACGTATTTTGCCGATGTCATTGCATTCATGCATATTTTTTGTGCCAAGCGGTTTGGTTTTACCCGCAAACTGTTTCATCCTTTCTACTTATTGTGGCCTTATACCAAAGTCAATTTTATAGCGGCGGAAGAAACGATGAAAAGTAGCTTTATTAGTCGGCTATTTGCCCTGGCAGGTGCCATTAGTATTAAGCGAACCTGGCGTGCAGAAGGCAAAGAAGTACAACGCAACCGGGACGAAGGCGATACGCAAAAAATTGATACTGCACTAACCAAAAACTGGGTCATTACTTTCCCACAGGGTACTACTAAGCCT